>DASXLH010000389.1:0-18170 GCA_036496335.1 Acidimicrobiales bacterium | reverse complement strand
GTCTTCTCGTAGGAGCGGATCATCGGATCCGTCTGGTCGATCACGTAGAAGGTGACGGTGCCGTTGTAGGCGTCGACCACGGCCTTGACCGAGTTGCGGACGTAGTTGAACCCGTGGTTGAGCCCGCTGTCATCGGCCAGCGCGCTGTTGTCGGCCTTCTGGGCGTAGGGATAGCGGCTGGTGGTGGTGTAGCCGTCGAGGATCCACTGCGGCTTGCCGCCCACGATCACCAGGTAGGGGTCGGCGTCGAAGCTGAGGAACGGCGCCAGCGACTGGACGCGATCTCGCACGTCCCGGCGGATGAGGATGCGCGAGTCACCCTGCAGGTTCCCCGAGATCAGCGGGTTGATGTCGCCGAAGCGCAGGGCGAACGCCGCCTTGTTGAGGATGTTGCCCACGCTGATCCCGTCGGCGCCGTTGTAGGCGGTGAACTTCGTGCCGCTGTCGGCCTCGTAGTCGATCTCCTGGCGCTTGGTGTTGACGATGACGTAGCCGCTCTGGTTCTCGCCGAAGTAGAGCTTCGGCTGATCCACGTTGAGCGATGGCTCGGTCGAGTTGGTGGGGATGTCCCGGGCCAGGAACGCCGGCAGACCGTTGTCGTCCTTGGCGTTGCCGGGCGCGGCCACGATGCCGTAGCCGTGGGTGTAGGTGAGATGGCGGGCCTCCCACGACGACTGGGGGACCGCCGAGGTGAGCAGGTCGCGTCCCGCCAGCAGCACCTGGGTGAGTTGGCCGCCGATCTGGTAGCGGTCGACGGTGACGTTGTCGATCCGGTAGTAGGTCTTCACGCCCTGGAGGCGCTGGAAGTCGACCGAGATCTGGCCCGGGTCCCACAGCCGGATGTTGCTCAGCGTGGCCTTGTTGGCGACCAGGTCCGGAGCCGTGAGGCTGTTGTTGTTGGCGAAGGGCGTGGTCGTCACCGAACCGAGGTTCATGGCGGCTCGGGTGGCGGCGATGTTGCGGGCGATGTAGGGCCGCTCCTTGGACGATTCGTTGGGCTGCACCTGGAAGCGCTGGATCAGCGCCGGGTAGATGGTGCCGACCACGACCGCCACGAAGCCCCACAGACCGACGGCCAGCACCGGCAGCACCCAGCCCCGGCGGCGAATGTTGACGATGAACAGCACCACCGCCGCCAACGAGATGAGGAGCAGGAGCTCGATGGCCGGCAGCTGGGCCTTCACGTCCGTGTAGGTCGCGCCGTTGACCGTGCCCCGGGTCGAGAGCGTGAGCTGGTAGCGGTCGAGCCAGTAGCCGCCGGCCTTCACCAGGGCCAGCAGGGCCAGCAGCACCGACACGTGCGCCTTCACCTGGGGCGTGACCCGGGGACCCACCGACTGCGTCCTCGGCGTGCCCCCGCCCTGCACCCGGATCCCACCGTTGAGGTAGTGGGCCACCACCGTGATGATGAGGATGATCACGATGCCGGCGAAGAGCCAGTTGACCACGAAGGACATGAACGGCAGCCGGAAGATGTAGAAGCCGGCGTCCTTGTGGAACAAGGGATCCTTGGTGCCGAACGACTCGGCGTGGGTGAACAGCAGCCAGTTCTGCCACTGGCCTGACACCCCCACGCCGGCGATCAAGGCGAACAGGGCCGACACCGCGATGCGCACGAGCCCGGCCCGGTCGCCCAGCAGCTCCTGGTAGCGCTCGATGATCTCCTCGTCGGGCCCGGCCGACCGGAAGCGGGGCGCGATGCGGTCGGCGACGAAGAGGTTGACCCACAACATGCCGAAGAACAGCAGGGTGAAGATGACCGCCAGCTCCACCTTGGCGCCCAGGACGCCGGTGAACACCCCGCGGTAGCCGAGCGAGTCGAACCACAGGAGATCGGTGTAGAAGCTGGCGATTCCCCGCAGGGAGGTGGCCAGTAGGACGAAGGCGACGACTGCGACGATCAGGATGACCCGCCACCGACCGACGTTCCTCGTTCGGCGGGGTAGGTCGCCGGGTCTGCGCATGGACGGGGACGCTAGCTAGGCAAGTGGTACCAATAGGCAGCGGCACCCGGTGTGGGCCGGTGGGTGGAGCTGTCCGGTCGGGTACGGCGATCCCTTGGGCGTCGGTCCGGCGAGGGCGTTGTCATCGCAGTCGGGGCAACCGCCCTCGGCCCGGTCGACCAGCCAGCGGAGCTGACCGGCGGGGGCGACGGCGTAGGCGCCGGCGGCGTAGGCGGCGACGGCGTGGTGCCGGGCGGCCGGCTCGGACCGGGCCGACTTCCATTCCCGGTAGCCGGCCGAGATGGCCTCCACCAGTGCCTCCGAGTCGGTCGTGCCCGCGTCGAGGGCCCGCTCCAGGCGCGCCCGCAGGTCGGTGGCGACCTCGTCGGCGAAGCCGCGGGCGAGGTCGTCGACCGCCACCGCGTCAGCCATGGCGGCGATGTCGACCACGGCCGACCGGTCGCCGGCGTTCGCCCCAGCGGTGGCCGCCGTGGCCAGCGGGCCGGCGGCCACCCGCTCGTAACGGGCCAGGTGCACGTCGGGATCGGGCAGCAGGACCTCGATCCGCGGCGTGCCCTTCAGGCGGCGGAGCGAGTCGAGCACCTCGTTCTGCTCGTCGGACAGGGCCCGCTTCAGCGAGCGCGCCAGCGCCCGCTCGCTGTCCTCGACGGCGGCGTCACGCGCTTCGAACCGGGCGTCGAGCTCCGTGGCGTCACCGGCGGTGGCCTCGTCTGTCTCGGCGGCGGGGGGCGCTTCCTCCCGGCCCGTCGCATCGGCCTCGTCGGCGGTCGCCGCCACGGGCTCGGTCTGCGAGGTGGCTTCGTCGGCCGGCGGGTTGGCGCGATCGGCCCGAAGGCGGGCGAACAGCTCCACGACCGGCGTCGCCAGCCGGGGCACCCCCTCCCCCTCCTCGCCGATCGCGTCCTCGGCCGAGGCCGACGACGTGGTCTCGGCGGGAACGGCGTCGGACGAGGCGGCTTCGGCGTCTGCCGCGTCAGGCGGGCTGAGGTCGTCGCCAGGACTCTCGGGCGAGGTGACATCGCCGGGAACGGCCTCGGACTCGGCGGGTGCGCCGTCGGAGGGCGGGGCTTCGGACGCGGGGTCGGCCTCAGCCGCGCCCTGGGCCTCGTCGACGTCTGCGACATCGGCCTCCGGCGCCGACGGCCCGGGGTCGGTCTCGGCCTCGGTCGGCGTGGATCCCGTCGGTTCGGGCTCCTCCACCGCGGCCGGGGCCGGCTCGGGTCGGATGATCCGCACTCCCTCGACCTCGTCGTCGACGAGGACGACCGGCGCCTCGCCCCGGCGCCGGCCGCGGCGCGGCGACCCGCCCCGGCGCGCCTCGAGGTCAGGCCGTGCCGCTGACGATCCCGCCTGCGGGCCGCGAGGTTCAGGCACCGCCTCTGGCTCGGGACCCTCCACCGGATCGGCCACGGGCCGCACCGCGGCCACGACGGCCGTGGCGACGGGGCCAGGGGGCGGGCCCGTCTCCTCCGAGGCCGCCGGCGCCGTGGCAGCCGCCTCCGCCTCGTTGCCGGGCTCGCTCACCGGGAGGTCGTCCAGTTCGATCGACGCCAACTGGCTGGTGGTGGCACCGGTCGCCTCCACCGCCGACTGGAGCGCCTCCACCAGACGCTCGCGGCCGCCGATCAGCAGCTGGACCTGGGCCTCGGCGTGGCGGCGACGACGGGCGAGGTCGCGCAGCATGCGCTCACGGACGGCCTGGGCCTCCGCCACCATCTCCCGACCCCGCTGCTGGGCCGCCTCCACGATCTGGGACGCGGTCGCTTCGGCCTCCTCCGTGCGGGCGCCGAGCACCGAGGCCGCCTCGGTCCGCATCGTCTGGGCCTCGTCCTGGGCCTCACGCAGCAGGCGGGCCACGTTCTCCTCCGCCCGGGCCCGGATCTCGGAGGCGGCCTCACGGGCGGCGTGGATGACCTTGGTGGCCTCGATGCCGAGCGCCGCCTCGATCTCCTCGTCGGCCAGGGCCCGTTCGGAGGGGCGCTTGCGCTCCAGCTCGGCCAGGCGCTCCCGCATGCCCCGATCACGCTCCTGGAGCATCCCCATCTCGGCCGCCACCTTGGCCAGGTAGGCCCGCACCTCGTACTGGTCGAACCCGCGGAACCCGGTGGCGAACTCCTTGCGAGCCACCTCGGCCGCGTTGAAGTCGTCAGTGCCAGCCATCCATCGGATGGTACGGCGAGGCGGCGCCCGCGGGCGCGACCCCGAGGGGCGATGGCAAGCCGAAACGGCTCAGGCGGCCGGCAGCGGCTGGAGGGCGAGGGCGTTCCCGCCGAGGGCGGACAGGGCGGCCAGGGCCTGGTCGAGGGTGTCGACGGCCACCACCTTCACCTTCGAACCGGCTCGTTGGCGGGCCTGGGCGTACTCGCCGCTGGGCACCAGGAACAGGTCGTAGTGACCGGAGACCACGCTGGCCGTCTTCTGCGGGACGCCGCCGACGTCGCCGACCCGGCCGTCGAGCTCCATCGTGCCGGTGGCCGCCACCCGGTGACCGCCGGTGAGCTCGCCGGGCGTGAGTTGGTCGAGGACCTCGAGGGTGAAGGCCAGCCCCGCCGACGGACCGACGATCTGCTCCGAGTCGATCTTCACCGGGAACGGGTCCTTGAAGGCCAGATCGGCCGTCTGGAGGGTCACGCCCAGGAACCCCCGCTTGGGATCGGACGGACCCTTGCCCAGCGTGACGACCACCTCCCGGGTCGCCCCCGCCGCGTTCCTGACGGTGAGGTGGACCGTGTCCCCCGGCCCCTTCGCACTCACCGCGTCGACGGCGTCGACGTCGAGGGTCACCGGCTTGCCGTCGACCGCCACGATGACGTCGCCCGACGCCAGCGAACCCGCCGCCGCCGACCCCGGCAGCACCTGCACGATCTGGGCGCCGGTGCCGTGGACGGCGTCGGTGTAGCCGAGGTGCTCGAGGGCCACCGCCGTCGACTTCTCCTTCGAGTTGTCCATCAACTGCTGGTTGAACTGCTCGACCTGGCTGTCGGTCGTCTTCGGGGGCACGATCCGGTTCGCCTTGATGACGTCGACATCGGGGTCGAGCCAACCCCGCACCGCTCCGAGGGCGGTCACGCGGCCCTGCGAGACGGTGGGGAACGCGACCTCACCGCTGGACGGGTAACCCTTGCCGCCCGGTACGGAGATGAGCGTGGTGGTGTCGAACGTGCCGCCCGGCCCGATGGCGTAGTAGTCGACGTGGATGCTGGCCCCGAGGATCAGCGCCAGGACGAGGATCCCGGCCACCGAGAACACGATCCACTGCCAGAGGTGGAGGTGGGGGCGGCGTGACGGGGAGGGACCGGAATCCTCCCCGGGCTCGTCCGGGCCACCGGGCGGCGCGTCGGAGGGCGACGCCTCCGGGGTCGGGGGGAGGGATGTCGGCGAGCTCGGCGCAGGCGGAGGTCCAGCCATGGCTCGGGAGCCTGCCACGGCCCGACGACGTCGAACATGCAGGCCGGCGGCTCGGCCTCAGGCCGGATGACGGGGAATCGAGCCCACGTCGACGGCTCGATGAGCTCGCCGCCGACCCCCGATGGATGAGACTTGTCCCGTGGACCCCGCCCGACCCGACGCCGAGCCGGAGCCGAGCGAGCCTCGGGCCCGGGCGGCGATCGCCGGCCACACCGGCGAGGAGGAGGTCGCCCGCCAGCTCCTGCACGACCCGGATCCCGACGTGCGGGCCACGGCGCTGGCCGCCCTGTGCCGGATGGGTCGGGCCACCGGTGACGACGTCTCGACCGCCCTGGGCGACGCCGAGCCGGCCGTGCGCCGCCGGGCCGTCGCCCTCGCCCTGCCCTTCTCGACCGTGCCGCTGCTCGCGCTGCTGAACGATCCCGACCCCACGGTCGCAGAGCAGGCCGCCTGGGCGCTGGGCGAGCGGGACCCGGCGGAGGCCGGCTGCGTGGCCGCTCTGGCCGCGGCCGCTCGGGACCATGCCGACCCGCTGGTGCGGGAAGCGGCCGTCGCCGCCCTGGGCAGCCTCGGGGACCCGGCCGGGCAGGCGGCGGTGGTGGCGGCGACCACCGACCGGCCGGCCGTGCGTCGGAGGGCGGTGCTGGCCCTGGCCGCCTTCGACGGCCCTGATGTCGAAGACGCCCTGCAGCGGGCGCTCCAGGACCGTGACTGGCAGACCCGCCAGAGCGCCGAGACGATCCTCGGCGCCCGCTGAGGGCTAGACGAGGACGGGCACGTCAGTCCCGGGCGCCCATGAACATCACCCGCAGGCTCTCGTAGGACTCGATGCAGCGCCCGGCGCCCAGCACCACGCACTCCAGCGGGGCGTCGACCAGGTGGACCGGGATCCCGGTCTCGCTCGCCAGCCGCCGGTCCAGACCGTGGAGCATCCCGCCGCCCCCCACCAGGTGGATGCCCTGGTGGATGAGGTCCTGGGCCAGCTCCGGAGGCGCCTGGCCGAGGCAGGACACCACCGACTCGGCGATGGCGCTGGTCTGCTCGTCGGTGGCGCGCCGCACCTCGGCCGGCGAGAGGATCACGTTCTTGGGCAGCCCGGTGACCAGGTCGCGACCGCGGACCTCGGCCCGGAACTCCTCGTCATGGGGCCAGGCCGAGCCGATGGCCATCTTGATGTCCTCAGCGGTGCGTTCCCCGATGGCGATGCCGTACTCCCGCTTGACGTAGGTCTGGATCGAGGCGTCGATGTCGAACGAGCCGACGCGGATGGCCCGGAGGGCGACCACCCCGCCGAGCGAGATGACGGCGGTCTCGGAGGTGCCGCCGCCGACGTCGACCACCATGTTGCCGAGCGGCTCGTTGATGGGGAGCCCGGCCCCGATGGCCGCCGCCACCGGCTGCTCGATGAGCTGGGCCTCGGCCGCCCCGGCCCGACGGGCCGCCTCCGTCACCGCCCGCTTCTCGACCTCGGTGATCGCCGACGGCACGCAGATGAGCACCCGCGGTCGGGTCAGGCGGGAAACGCCGGCCCGGTGCAGCAGCAGGCGGATCATGCGCTGGGTGACGTCGAAGTCGGTGATGGCGCCCTTGCGCAGCGGGCGCACGGCCTGGATGTAGCCGGGCGTGCGCCCGATCATCTGCCAGGCCTCGTGGCCCATGGCCAGCACGTCGCCGGTGTTCACGTTGAGCGCGATCACGGACGGCTCGTTGAGGACGATCCCCCGGCCGCGGGCGTAGACGAGGGTGTTGGCCGTACCGAGATCGATGGCGATGTCGCGCGCCATCAGGAGGGTCCCGACATCACGCCATGCCGTCCCGTCCGGACCTCTCGTCCGGAGCCAGGGCTTGCATCTCGCGCTGGAACTCGGTGATCCCGTGGTCGAGCGAGGTCGGCTTGCGGTGCCGCACCCACAGGAGCGACACGCCGGTGAGGCACACCAGCAGGGCCATGAGGAGGAAGACGAGACCGCTCACGACACCTCCCTCACGCCGTCGACGGCGACGTCGGAAACGGGCGTGGCCCCGAGGCCCCAGTCCTGGCCGCCCTCCCAGGTCTCCTGCTTCCAGATCGGGACGGTCGCCTTCAAGGTGTCGATGCAGAACCGGGCCGCCGCGAACGCCTCGGGCCGGTGCGGGGTGCTGGCCGCCACCACCACGGACGCCTCCCCGAGCTCGAGCCGGCCCACCCGGTGCAGGAGCGCGACCCGGCCGAGGTCGGGCCACTGCTCCCGGGCCGACGCCGCGATCGCCTCCATCCGAGGAACGACCTGCTCCGTGTACGCCTCGTAGACGAGGTGGCTGACGCCGGGACGGCCATCGGCGTGGTCCCTCACCGTGCCCGTGAACACGACCACCGCCCCGCAGTCGGGTCGGGCGGCCCAATCGGCGACCAGCCCCACGGGGAGGACCTCCTCGGTGATCGCGACCCACGTCTCACCCAGGGCCGTCTCCACGGCCCCGATGCTAGGAGGACCGCCGGGTCGCGGGCATCGCCGGGCGACCACGACCGGTGGCGCCGGCGTCGCGCCGACGTGGCCGCGGCCAACGGCGGGGTGCCCGCTCGTATCCTCTGCGGCGTGGAGCCGGACGACGCCGACGACGTCGACGATGTCGGGCCCTTCGACGAGGCTGGCGCCTTCGCCACCCCACCTCCGCCTGACGACCGGCTGTGGCGCCACCCGTCCGAGCTCTCGGCCCCCGCCGCCGTGTCCAAGCCGGCCTCCCGCCCCGCTCGCCACCGCTGGACCACGGTGATGCTGGCCGCGGCCGCCGGGTCGCTCGGCACCATGGGCGTGCTGGCGGTCGCCGGCGCCCTCGACGTGCGGGAGTCGAACCCTCGGGAGCCGATCGTCTACCCGGCGGTCAGCACGGTCGGGGTCCCCGTGGCCGACCCGCTCACGTCGATGTCCAACGCCAAGTCCGCCCTCGCCTCGGTGGTGCGGATCGAGGTGGTCGGCGCGTCGTCGGCCATGCTCGGGTCCGGGGTGCTGTTCTCCGCCGACGGTCACGTCCTCACCAACGCTCACGTCGTGAAGGGGGCGGAGGCCATCACGGTCGTCCTCGCCGACGGTCGGCGGATCTCGGCCTCGGTGGTCGGCGCCGACGACGAGACCGACATCGCGGTCGTGCAGCTCGCCGCCGGCGGGCCGTTTCCGGTGGCGAAGTTCGGCTCGCTGCAGGACCTGACCGTGGGCGAATCGGCGATGGTGGTGGGCGCTTCCCCTTTGGTGGGCGGCACCAACATCACCGCCGGGAAGGTGAGCGCCCTGGGCCGTGAGGTGCACAGCGAGTCCGGGCTCACCCTGCTCGACATGATCCAGACCGATGCCACGGTGGCCCCGGGCGCCTCGGGAGGGGCGCTGATCGACGCCCAGGGCAGGGTGATCGGCATCTGCACGGCCTACTCGCTCGTCGACGGTCAACCGTCGGCCGGGTACGCCACACCCGTCGAGGTCGCCCGGGCGGTGGCCACCGACCTGGTCGAGGACGGGACCTACGAGCCCGGCTGGCTCGGGGTCCGCGGCGTCGACCGGTCGGAGGGTGGCGTCACCCTCGTCGAGGTCCTCGGGGGCAGTCCGGCGGCAGCGGCCGGCCTGCAGCCCGGCGACGTGGTCATGGCCGTCGACAAGGAGCCGACGACGGACATGTCGGCCATGCGCGTCGCCATGCGAGTCCGTCAGCCCGGCGACAAGGTGACGATCAGCTACGCCCGGGGCGGACAGGTCATCGAGGCCCACATCGCCCTCGCCCCCCGCCCCGCCACCACCTGACCCACGACGTGGAAGCGCCCGATCGGGTGCCTACGATGCCCTGGTGAGCGACCAGGGACCCGATGACGGTGGGGTACCGGGGAACCCGTTCGAGGGCATCCCGTTCCTCGGCGACCTGGCCAAGATGATGCAGGCCTCCGGCACCACCAGCTGGGACACGGCCCGTCAGTTCGCCGTCCAGCTGGCCAGCGGGGGGGTGGCCGAGGCCAACCCGGATCCCGTCGAGCGCATCCAGCTCGAGGAGCTGGTCCGGGTGGCCGAGCTGCGGGTCGGCGACCTCACCGGTCTGCCCATCGGCCGAAGTGGCGCGCCGGTGCGGGTGGTTCCGGTCACCCGCAGCGAGTGGGCCCGGCGCACCATCGACGGTTGGCGATCGCTCCTCGACCGCCTGGCCACCTCGCTCACCTCCGCCGCGCCGCCCCAAGCCGACGACGCCGATCCCCTCACCGCGCTCCTCCAAGGCTTCTCGAGCGCCTTCGGGCCCCTCCTCTTCGGCATGCAGGCCGGCTCCATGGTCGGCCACCTGGCCGGCCGGGCCCTCGGCCAGTACGACCTGCCCATCCCTCGGCCCCCGAGCGACGAGCTCGTGGTGGTGGCCCCGAACGTGCGCCAGTTCGGCGACGACTGGGACCTCCCGGCCGCCGACCTGCGGCTCTGGCTGTGCGTGTCCGAGCTCGCCACCCACGCCGTGCTCGGCGTGCCCCATGTCCGGGCCGCCCTCGACGAGCTCTTGCTGGCCTACGCCGGCGGCTTCCGCGTCGACCCGAACGCCCTCGAGGAGCGGCTGGGCGAGCTCGACCCGTCCGATCCCACCGGCATGCAGGCGGCCCTGGGCGACCCCGCCACGCTGCTGGGCGCCATCGAGAGCCCGGCCCAGCGCGAGCTCAAGCCCCGACTGAACGCGCTGGTCGCCGTCATCGAGGGCTACGTCGACTGGGTGGTCGACACGGTGGGCGGCCAGCTCATCGCCAACTACCCGATGCTCACCGAGGCCCTCCGTCGACGCCGGGTGGAGGCCGGTGAGGGCGACCGCTTCGTCGAGCACCTCCTCGGCCTGGAGCTCGACCCGGTGCAGTACGAGCGGGGCGAGCAGTTCGTCCGGGGCGTCATCGACCGCGTCGGCGTCGACGGGCTGGCCCGCCTGTGGGATCGCGCCGGCTGGCTCCCGACCCCGGCCGAGGTCGACGCTCCCGGCCTCTGGCTGGCCCGCATCGACCTGCCCGACGAGGACTGACCCGCGATCTGCTCCCTCCGGCGGCGTCGCCGTCCGGGTCAGAACGTGAGGTAGGCGAGCGAGAAGCCGCCGAAGAGCACGCAGTAGATGGCGAAGGGCGTGAGCGTCTGCCGCTCGAACCACCTCTCGAGGAACCGCACGGCGCCGTAGGCGGCGATGAAGGCGGCGACGCCGCCGGCCAGCGCCTGGCCCCGCACGCCGTCGCCCAGGGGCCCCGTCAGGTCGGGGATCTTGTAGACGCCGGCGGCGAGGATGACCGGCGTCGCCAGCAGGAACGAGAACCGGGCGGCGTCCTCGTGGTTGAGGCCCCGGAGCAGCCCGCCGACCATGGTGACGCCGGAGCGGCTGATGCCCGCGAACAGGGCCAGCGACTGGGCCGCACCGATCACCCCGCCCTCCCGCAGCTCCAGGCGGTCGAGCTGGCGGCCGGGCGCCTCGACCCCGTCGGCCGGCACGGTGACGGCCGCCGGCCGCCGGCGCAGGCGCTCACCCAGGTAGAGGATGACGCCGTTCAGGATCAGGAAGGCCGCCGCCGCCTCCGGCTTGGCGAACACGGTCCGGAGCGGATGCTCGAAGACGAGCCCGATGACGCCGACCGGGATCGTGCCCGCCACCAGCAACCACGCCAGGCGCTCGTCCGGGTTGTCGATCTTGCGCTTGCCGATCGAGGTGAAGAAGCCCTTGATGATCCGCGCCCAGGTGGCGCGGTAGTGGAGGAGCAGGGCCAGGGCGGTGGCGACGTGCAGCGCCACCAGGAAGGCGAGGTAGAAGGATTCGCTCGACGACTGGGCCTTGGCCAGGTCGTCCCAGCCCAGCAGCTCGGGCAGGAGCACCGAGTGGCCCAGGCTGGAGATCGGGACGAGCTCGGTGACCCCCTGGAACAGGCCGATCACGATCGCCTGGAAATAGCTGATCACCTTCGACTCCCGGCTCCACGGCCAGACCGGGCGACCGGCATGGCGACGACGGGCGAAAGGCTAGGGGCCACCTGGGGACCCCCCGAGCCACCCGGCTGTCTTCGTCAGTCGCCGGGCCCGGCGGCCGGGCGATCGCGGTGCAACCGCCACGGTTGACGACCGGTCAGGTACGACACGGCGGCGACGGCGGTGACGATCGTGACCATGACGTAACCCAGGTCGCGGGGAACCGACAGCGCCACCGGTACGAGCGCCCCCAGCACCCACGCCAGCTGGAATCTCGTCTCGAACCGGGCGAAGGTACGGCCCTTGTCGGCGTCCGGCGCGTCGCGCTGGACGATCGAGTCGAAGCAGAGGCGCCCGGTGCTGCCCGCCACCCCGACGGTGCCGGCCAGCAGCGCCCCCGACGCCCGACCCCCCACCTGGAGGGCCACCAGTCCGCCGATCGAGACGAGCACGAGGCAGCCGAGGAGCAGGCGCTCCTCCCGGACGAAGCGGCGCAAGGGCGGGGCGAGGGCGGCGCCGACCAGCACCCCGAGCCCGCTCAGGGTCACCACCACGCCGAACCACCAGGCCGGCGCGCCCTGAGCCCGAAGGGAGAAGGCGAGGAGAAAGGCGACGAAGCCCACCACGCCCCGCAGGATGGCCATGGCGCCGGCAGCCAGGAAGATGCCGGCGGAACGGAGCTCGGCCCGTTCGGCCGGCCCGGCCGGCAGCGTCGGGCGGGCCGTCGGCAACCTCACCGCCAGGACGGCGCCAACCGCGAACACGAAGGCGCCGAAGACGAGCACCCAGTTGGCCCCGAGGTGGAACAGGGCGATCCCCGGGACGGCGGCCGCGAACCCCAGGAGCCCGGAGAGCAGCATCAGCTTCGAGTTGGCCTGCACCAGCTCCGTCGGTTCGTCGACCAGGGCCGGCACCAGGGCCGCCTTGGCCACGCCGTAGCCCTTGCCCAGCACCAGCGCCCCGAAGGCCTCGGGGAAGAGAAGGAGGCCGTCGATGTGTCGAGCCATGAACACGCACAGCACCATCCGCCCGGCCAGCGTGGCGATGACGACGCCCCGCCGGCCGCCGGAGGTCCGGTCGAGGAGCGGGCCGATCAGGGGCGACACGATGGCGAAGGGGGCCATCGTCAGCAGCAGGTAGAGCGCGACCTTGGTCCTGGCCGCTTCGGGAGATATCGAGAAGAACAACGAACCGGCCAACCCGATCGCCACCAGGGCATCGCCGGCCGAGCTGGCGGCGTGCACCCGGGCCAGACGGGTGAAGCCGGGCACCGTCGTACCGGCTGGCGGTCGCAGGGGCCGCCAACCCGTCGGACCCGACGTGGGGGTCTGGCGGGGTCCGGCCATGGACAGACGGTACCCAGGCGCCCGTGACCCGGCCGCCTCTGAAAAGTCTCTCAAGCCCCATTGTCGGCCTGCCGAGAACCCTTGCATGTCGGACCTATCTCGACTCCTCGACGACGTCTACGAACCCGCTGTCAAGGACGACGAGAAGGGGTGGACGTCGGACGAAGCCCTGGACAACGCGTTCTCGGGGTGGGTCCCTGGACCCTCCGACGACGCCTCCGAGACGGAGAAGGCCCTCTTCACCGCCCCCTCGGCCGTGACCGGGGTCGAGGCCGGCGCCTTCGCCGACACGACCAGCGATGCCGGTGCCCCGTCCGCGGTGGCGTCGGTGGCGACGGCTGGCCCCAGCTCGATCCTGTCGGACCCCCCCTCCGACCGGGTCGAGTCGGCGGCGGCCGACGTCTTCAACGCCGGCGAGTGGACCAGCGCTCCTGTGACCGAGGCTCCGGCCCCGGACGGGCCGCCCCCGTGGAGCCTGCAGGACGACGACATCCTCCCCAGGCGCTCGTCGGCCAACCGCTTCTTCGCCTTTCGGCGCTGATCGCCCCCGCGGCTCCCGGTACCGCTCCGGAGGCCGAGAGGTGCGGACTCAGCGGGGCAGCTCGTACTTGTAGCCGAGTCCCCGGATGGTGGTGATGCGCACCGGACGGGACGGGTCGTCCTCGATCTTGCCCCGCAGGCGCTTCACGTGGACGTCGAGCGTCTTGGTGTCACCCACGTAGTCGCTCCCCCACACCCGGTCGATCAGCATGTCCCGGGAGAGGACACGGCCGGCGTTGGCAAGGAGGGTCTCGAGGAGGTCGAACTCCTTCAGGGGCAGGTTGACCTCGTGGCCGCGGACCCGCACCTCGTGGCGGGCGGCGTCGAGGCGCACGTCGCCGACCTCGAAGGCGCCCGGGCCGTCGTCGAAGGCGGTGCCCGACACCGCCGCCGAACGCCTCAGGGCGGCCCGCATCCGGGCCACCAGCTCCCGCAGGCGGTACGGCTTGGTGACGTAGTCGTCGGCGCCCACCTCGAGGCCCACCACCGTGTCGATCTCCGACGAGCGCGCCGTCACCATGATGATCGGCACGGTCGACTGGGTTCGGATCTCGCGGCACACGTCGACGCCCGAGATCCGGGGCAGCATCAGGTCGAGCAGGACGAGGTCGGGCTCGACCAGCTCGAAGCGCTCGAGCGCCTCGGCTCCATCGCGGGCCACGTGCACCCGGAAGCCCTCCCGTTCCAGGCCGACCACGAGCGCCTCGACGAAGGACTCCTCGTCCTCCACCACCAGCACCGTCGTGCGGCGGTCGGACCGATCGTTGCCCTCCATCATGCGCTTTCAGCCTCTCTCGGAGGCTGAGGCGCCCCCACGTTGCTCACGGCGACCGGACCGGGGCCGGCCGGCAGGCGGAGCGTGAAGGTCGACCCCACGCCTTCCTCCGAGGTGACCGTCACCTCGCCGTGGTGGTTCCCGGCGATGTGGCGCACGATGGCGAGACCCAGGCCGGTGCCACCCGTCTCCCGGCTGCGGGCGCGGTCGACCCGGTAGAAGCGCTCGAAGACGCGTTCGAGGTCGCTCGTCGGGATCCCGATGCCGTGGTCGACCACGGCGATGGCGACGGTGCGGCCGTCGGTGGACGAGGAGATCTCCACCGTCGAGCCGGGGTCGCTGTACTTGCAGGCGTTCTCGACCAGGTTGGCGATGGCCGAGACGAGCTGGCGCTCGTCGGCCCCGATGGTGTGGCGGGCGCCCACCCCCGAGGTGTCGATGTGCATGCCACCGGCGTCAGCCAGTGACCGCACCCGGTCCAGCGCCTCCGCCACGAGATGGGATACGTGGACCGGCTCGCGCACGGACAGGTGCTCCTCCGCCTCGATCCGGGAGAGCGCCAGCAGGTCGTCGATGATCCGACCCACCCGCATCGCCTCGCCGGTCATGCGCTCGGCCAACCGGCGCACGAGGTCGGCGTTCTCCTCGCTGGCGATGGTCTCGGCCAGCAGGCCCAGCGCCCCGACGGGGGTCTTCAGCTCGTGGCTGATGTTGGCCACGAAGTCCCGGCGTACGGCCTCGAGATGGCGCCGCTCCGAGATGTCCTCGATGACGGCCAAGGTCCCGACGGGTCGGCTGCCGTCGTCGAGGGGGAGGGTGGTGATGACCAGCATCCGGCGGGGTGGGCCGAACACGTCGAGGTTGCGTCGACGAGACACCCCGTCGGCGGACTCCACCAGCAGCTCCCGGACGGCCCGCTCCACCAGCGCATCGGCGTGACGGGCGCCGGCGAAGGTCTGAGCGACCGAGTTGCGGTGGACCTCGATGCCGTTCTCGTCGACGATCACGACGCCGTCGCCGACGTGGTCGAGCGCGCCGGCGAGGCGGGTACGGGCGGCGTAGGCCCGGTCGAGGTCGGTCATCGTCGCGGCAACCGTCCGGTCGAGCTGGTCGAGCAACGGGTCGAGGCCCATCGCCTCCCGCTCGGGGTGCGCGCCGTCGAGACGGGCCAGCACCCCCCGCAGCCGGTTGGCGACGCGGCGGCGGATCATGAGGAACCGGTGCCGTCCCAGGCCTGACCGTCGGCGTCGACGCTGCCGTCGCCAGAAGCCGTCACCGGCAGCATGTGATCCGGGAGGTCCCCGGTGACCATCTGGTACACCCGCTCGCCGATGTTGACGGCGTGGTCGGCGATCCGCTCGTAGAACCGGCCGATGAGGGCGAGCTGGACGGCCACCTGCAGCGTCAGCTCGCCGCTCTCCCGCACCACGAAGATCGACTCGATGTAGTCGACGTGGAGGTCGTCGATCGTGTCGTCCATGTCGTCGAGGGCGTCGGCCAGGCCGGCATCGCGCTCGGCGTAGGAGTCGATGGCGAGGCGGAACAGACGATGGGCCTCCTCACTGAGGCGGGAGATGAGGCCACGCAGCCGAGGGTCGATGGGCACGCCGTAGATGCGGCGGAAGCCCTTGATGATGTTGACCACCAGGTCGCCGGACCGCTCGATCTCGGCGCACAGGCGGATGGCGGCGGTGAGCGAGCGCAGGTCTGACGCCATCGGCTGCTGGAGGGCGAGCTGCTGGTAGCAGCGCTCCTCGACGTCGAGGGCCAGGGCGTTGATGGCCGGGTCGCCCCGCCGGATCCGGTCGGCGGCCGCGAGGTCGCCGTCCAGGAACGCGCCGGTGGCACCCGCGAGGGCCTCGGTGACCATGCTCGCCATGCGGACGATGTCGTCGCGGATCAGCTCCAGCTCGTGATGGAAGTTCCTTCTCGTGTCGGCCACGTCAACGCACCTCGGCAGCCAGGTAGCGGGGATCGCCGGTGAGCAGGTAGCGGAGCCGCTCCCCGATGATCACGGTGTGGTCGGCGATCCGGTCGAAGGCGCGACCGATGAGGATGGCGGCCACGGCCACCTGGGCGGCCCCGGGCCCTTCCAGATCGAGGATCTCCGCCAACAGGCGCTGGTAGTGGCTGTCCATCGCCTGGCTCTGCTCCGCCAGGGTGCGGGCCATGGTCAGGTCCTGCGCCGACCACGCCCCCGACGCCGTCCGGAACAGGTCCCGGGCCACCGCCGCCATCCCGTCGAGGGCATCGAAGATGGCCGGGTTGGCCGCCAGCAGGGGCTGATCCTCCACCCGCTTCGCCACCCGCAGACCGAGATCCCCGATGCGCTCGAGCTCCTCGAGCACGCGCAGGACCGACAGGAGCAGCCGCAGGTCGGAGGCCACCGGGGCCTCACGGGCCATGAGCTCGTAGGCCCGCTCCGTGATCGACACCAGCATGGCGTCGATGTCGTCGTCGGCGGCCACGACGGCGTCGGCCAAGGCCGGGTCGCCGGTCTCGAGCACCTCTCGGCACCGCTCGAGGCTCTCACCGACCCGAACGGCCATCAGCTCCACTTGCAGCCGGAGCTGCTCGAGCTCCCGCTCGAAGGTGTCGCGCACAGCTGCCTAGCCGAACCGGCCGGTGACGTAGTTCTCGGTCCGCTCGTCGTTCGGGTTGGAGAACATCCGGTCGGTCCGGTCGAACTCGACGAGCACCCCGGTCCGGGTGTCGCTCGTCTCGTTGACCTCGGTGGTGAAGAAGGCGCACCGGTCGCTCACCCGGGCGGCCTGCTGCATGTTGTGGGTGACGATGATGATCGTGTACTTGGACTTGATCTCGCTCATGAGGTCCTCGATGCGACCGGTGGCGATCGGATCGAGCGCCGAGCACGGCTCGTCCATCAGGATCACCTCCGGGTCGACCGCCAGGGCCCGGGCGATGCAGAGCCGCTGCTGCTGTCCACCCGACATGCCGAGGGCCGACTTCTTCAAGCGGTTCTTGACCTCGTCCCACAGCGCCGCCTGACGCAGGGCCCGCTCGACGACATCGTCGAGGCCCTTGCGGGTGCCGGCGATCCGCGGCCCGTAGGCGACGTTGTCGTAGATCGACTTCGGGAAGGGGTTCGGCTTCTGGAACACCATCCCGATGCGGCGACGCACCTCGACCGAGTTCACCTCGGGCCCGTAGAGATCGGTGCCGTGGTAGGTGAGCCGGCCCTCGATCCGCGCACCCGGGATGGGGTCGTTCATCCGGTTGAAGCAGCGCAGCACCGTCGACTTCCCGCAGCCCGACGGGCCGATGAAAGCCGTGACCTGGTAGCGGTTGATCGACATCGACAACGGACGGACGGCCCGGAAGTCGCCGTAGAAGACGCTGAGGTCGTCG
Organism: Acidimicrobiales bacterium; assembly: GCA_036496335.1. Taxonomy (GTDB): domain Bacteria; phylum Actinomycetota; class Acidimicrobiia; order Acidimicrobiales; family CADCSY01; genus JAEKLB01. Next base: position 841 of record DASXLH010000389.1, on the reverse strand, counting down.
GCTTGGAACACCACCTGCTCGGCGGCCTCCGGCTGAGCAGTCGGAGCCTCCAGCGCCTCAGGCGCCTCGGCCGGGCCCTCCATGGTCCTGGACTCTGACTCCATGCGACGGTCGACCTCGCTCGTCATCGGTTGCCAACGTTGAACCGCCGGGCCACCACACGGGCCAAGACGGTGAACACGAACACGATCACCACCAGCGTAAGCGCCGCGCCCCAGGCCCGCTCCTGGGCGGCGGCGAAGGGTTCGCTGGCATTGCGGAAGATCAAGGCCGGCAGTGCGGTGTTCGGCCCCGACAAGCTGGCGTTGCGCTCGAAGGCGACACCCGCCACGAAGATCAACGGCGCCGTCTCCCCGGCAGCCCGGGCGATGGCGAGCATCGAGCCGCTCACGATCCCGGCCATCGCCCCCGGTAGCACGACCGAGAACGTGGTCCGCCAGGTGCGGGCGCCGACGGCCATGCTGGCCTGGCGCTGGTCCTGGGGAACCAGCTTGAGCATCTCTTCCGTGCTGCGGATCACGATGGGCAGGATCAGACAGGCCAGCGCGAAGGCGCCGGCCAGGCCCGTCTGCTCCTTCACCCGCACGACCCAGATGAGGTAGATGAACAGGCCCATGACGATCGATGGCACGCCGGTCATGACGTCGGACATGAACCGGACTGTCCGGGCGAACAGGCTCTGCTTGCCGAACTCGTTCAGGTAGATGGCGCCGAGCACCCCGAGGGGGATGGCCATCAGGGCGGCGGCGCCGGTGATGATCAGCGTGCCGACGATGGCAGGGCCGATCCCGCCGCCCGCTCGCCGCGAGTTGCGAGGGATATCGCTCGTGAGGAAGTGGGC
>DASXLH010000388.1:0-5410 GCA_036496335.1 Acidimicrobiales bacterium | reverse complement strand
TGGGGTGCTGTGGCCCCATGTTGATGAGCATCGTCTCGTCCTCGGTGCCCACCGTCGACTCCGACAGGGCGGCCGCGTCGGCCTCGGACAGGCGCAGCACGGCTCCCGACTCGATCAGCAGCTCCGCGGCTGGGGTCTCCTCGCGGTCCTGCATCTCCTGCGAGGACTCGCCGGTGTCGGCCCCGCCGGCGTGCACCGCCTGCCGCTCGCTCATCGATTCGCTCGCGGTCGCTCGCTCATCGTCGCCCCGGGGTGGCCTTGAACTGCACCGGGATGCGGCCGACGGCGTAGTCCTTCCGGAGCGGATGGCCTTCCCAGTCCTCCGGCATCAGGATCCGGGTGAGGTCGGGGTGGCCGTCGAAGACGATGCCGAACATGTCGTAGACCTCGCGCTCGGGCGCATCGGCGCCGGCATAGAGGTCGGTGACGGTCGGCAGGCGAGCGTCATGTTCCGGGATCTGGCAGCGGACCCGGGTCCGGGTGCGGGCGCGGGTGTCGACGAGGTTCACGACCACCTCGAACCGCTCGGCGCTGACGCCTTCGGGAAGAGTCCGACCCGGATGGGTGAGGTAGTCGACGGCGGTGAGGTCGACGCACAGCTCGTGGCCGTCGGCCTTCAACCCGGCGATGCAGGCGTGGTAGCCGGCCGCATCGATGTGCTCGATGCGCGGGGTCATTGGACGGCCTGGACCTGCAGACCCGCACCTCTGGACCCGTGCCGGCGGGTGATCTCGCCCGTGCGGATCTTCTCGTGGAGGGTGAGGATGGCGTGCAGCAGGGTCTGCGGGTTGGGCGGGCAACCCGGCGCGTAGACGTCGACCGGCACGATCTGGTCGACGCCCTGCACGATGGCGTAGTTGTTGAACATCCCTCCGCTGGAGGCGCAGACGCCCATGGAGATGACCCACTTCGGCTCGGCCATCTGGTCGTAGACCTGTCGCAGCACCGGGGCCATCTTCTGGCTGACCCGACCGGCGACGATCATCAGGTCGGCCTGTCGGGGCGAGCCGCGGAAGACCTCCATCCCGAAGCGGGCCTGGTCGAAGTGCGACGCCCCGGTCGCCATCATCTCGATGGCGCAGCACGCCAGACCGAACGTGGCCGGCCACACGCTGTTGCGGCGGGCCCACTTCACGACGTCCTCGAGCGTTCCGGTCAGGAAGTTGTGGTCGAGGCCGGCGAGGCCGAGGCCGCTGCCGTCGTCACCGGGCTCACGCGCCATCAGGCCACCTCTTCCTTCGGGAGCGAGGCATCGAGCGGGAACCGTCCGTCCATGCCCACCCGACGGACCGTGCTGGTGATGGTGCGCGTGCCCAGGCGGGCGTCGTCGGCCGGGACCTCACGTCGGCCTCGGCGCACCGGCCCCCAGTCGAGGGCCCCGTGGGAGACCATCCAGACGAACACGATGATGAACGGCACCGTGAAGTTGGCCAGGACGAGCAGCCCGTAGGTGCCGAGGCTGCGGTACACGGTGGCCCACGGGAACAGGAAGATGATCTCGATGTCGAAGATGATGAAGATCATCGCCACCAGGTAGAAGCGCACCGGGAAGCGGTCGGGGAGCATCCGGGTGGGGACGATGCCGCTCTCGTAGGGCGCCGACTTCGGCACCGTGGGCCGGCTCGGCCCCAGCATCCGGGACGTGACGATGCTGCCGAGGACGAAGACGACGGCGAGGACGAAGGTGACGAGCAGCGGGAGGTAGTCGTCCATCGGGCCTCCGTCAGGGAGCGGCCGCGGCGGCAGCCCTGGCCGCCATCGACGCCTTGTCTCGGCGGTGCAGCGAGTTGCAGGTGATCCCGAAGACGATCCCCGCCGCCAGCGCCAGCGTCACCGAGGGCAGTCGCTTCTTGCCCAGGTCGCGGACCATGATCACCGACACGACCGGCTTGGTCGGATCGGCCTTCGAGGGCGGCGGGGTCTCGCCGAACGGCACCTCGACCTGCTCCACCGCCTGGACCTGCACGATGGCGTAGTGCGGCGGGCTCGGCCAGGGGAACCAGTTGTTGAAGAAGCTCTTCGACTTGCCGCCGACCTCGAAGGCGTTGACGACCTTGAAGTTGGCGTCGGAGGTGCCGTAGAGATCGGCCACGGCGCTACCGGGCTCGATGATGAACGCACTGGCCGATGCCGCCGCGTCACTGCGACGGGAGTCGTCAGCGGCCAGCTCGGTCCACTTGCTGAGGTCGTGGGCCTTCTCCAGCGCGGCGTTCGAGAGGGGGCTGCCGGGTTGGCTGACCACCATCTCCTCGAGCTTCCAGACCGGCGCCGCCCCCTTGTAGCCGATGCCGTAGACGGCCCAGACGACACCCATCAACATGAGCCAGCCGGACAGGGCGCCGACGACCACGAGGACGCCGAGCCGAGCCCCCAGGTTGGTGCCCAACAGCAGGTAGACCGAGCCCATCAGCACGACGATGCCGACCAGCACGACGAGGACGCCGCGCAGGCCCGGGTCCCATCGGAGTTGCATGGCGAACAGCGCGAGGTTGGCCATCGTCACTTTCCGATCGCCGGCGCGCCGGCCCGTGCGGCGGCGGTCGCCTTCGTGGCCAGGTCGCGCTCATAGCCGATGATCTGGGCGATCTGGTCCTTCGTCAGCACCTGGCTGAAGAAGGGCATGCGGCCGTCGGACATGCCGAACTGGCCGTACTTGGCGCCGAACTTGGCCCCGTCAGTGACCCACGAGACCTGCTGGTCGACCGTGGGGAACTGGTTGAGGACGTTGTAGAGGGACGGCCCGGTGGCCCCGGATCCCGGTTGGTGCGGGTCGGCCGTGGACCAGCCGAAGGTGTGGCACCGGGCGCAGTTGGTATTGAAGAGAGCGGCCGCCATCGTGTGGTCCTGGCCCACGGCGATCTCCTGCTCGAGGCTGTGGACCTGGTTCTGGTACGTGGTCTTGTCGCTGAGCGTGGTGGCCGCCGCCAGCTTGGCCTGGGCGTCGACCAGCTGAGCCGGAAGCGTGTTGAGCCGCACGAGCTCGGCCTCGGCGTTGGTGGCGGCCGTCTCCTGCGCCTTCTTGACGTTGGCCTCCTTGCCTGGGTAGGGCGGGATGCCAGCGACGGAATCGAGATAGGCGATCAGGTTGTCGATCTGCTGGTCGTTCATCGGTCCGCCGCCGAGCAGGCCCCAGGCCGGCATCGGCGAGTAGGGCCGGCCGTAGGTGAGGATCTGGCGGAGCTGGTCCTCGGTGTAGCGCAGGGCGACGAAGCGCAGCGCCGGCGCCGGCCAGTTGACCTGGCGGACCGGCTTGCCGCTGGCGGGGTCGGTCACCGTGTACGGGGCCGTCCCCCCATCGAGCCCGCCGTGACAGCCGGCGCAGTTGAAGCCGCCCTGGGCGGTGGGCGCGAACAGCGCCGCGCCCCGGGCCGCGAAGGCGATGTCGAACTTGGTGACGGCGTGCGTCTGGCGGCCGGGCTCGGCCAGCCAGTAGAGCGGCAGCCCGATCCCGATGATCACCAGGCAGGCGAGGCCGAGGAGCTGGGCCCGCTCGATGCGGACGCCTTCGAGCTGCTCGTCGGAGTAGTAGGGCTTGCGGTTGGGGGCGAGCTCGACCTCGGCCCCGAGCTCCGGCTTGGCGCGGCGGATGTTGGCCAGGATCCAGAGGATCCAGCCGAGGGTGATGACGATGAAGATGAAGAGCGCGACCCGGTGCTGGGTGGTGGAGGCGAGGATCATCAGTGATGCGCCGCCGAGGTGATGCAGTGGGGGCCTTCCGCTTCCTGGCCGGTGGTGTTCGTGCCCTTCGGGGGACCGATGATCACGGCCGCGGTGCTGACGGCCACCTTGCCGCCGCTGGTGTCGATGGCGAAGCGGTCGAGGCCGCGCGGGGCCGGACCGCCCTTCTGCTCACCGACCCGGTTGTACTGCGAGCCGTGGCAGGGGCACTCGAACCATTGCGAGGTCGTGCAGAACGGCACCCGGCAACCGAGATGCACGCACTTCTGGTAGAGCGCCACCAGACCGGCCTTCATACCGGCCAGCTCGGCGCCGTACACCTTGTCGGCCTTGGTGATCGAGTCGGCCGGGTACCGGGACAGGTAAAAGCGGCCCTCGGACACGTAGAGCGGCTGGTTGCCCTGGTCGATCTGGGCGAAAACGTTCTCGAGGGTGCCGACCTGGACGGTGGAGCCGAAGCCAACCGACTTCCCCGGCCAGAGGAAGGCGAGCATCGAGGCCCCGAAGCCCCCGAGCCCGACTCCCATCATCGTGACCATGCTCCGGTTGAAGAACTGGCGGCGGGTGACGCCGAGGACCTCGGGATCGACCGGGGCGTAGAGCACCGGGCTCGTATCGCCGGTGTCGGCGACGGCTTCGACGGCCGTGCCGGGCTCGCGATAGGCCACCTGGGCGGCCCGCTCGACGTCCCGGCCGGTCGGGCCGGGCTCGAGGAACGTGCTGTCGCTCTTGTCCTTCTTGATCGTCTCCCGGGACAGCAGCGTCTGGGAGTCCCGACGCCGGCTGGCGCCGAAGAGCACGAGCGCGCCGAGGATCACGAGGACCACAGCGGCGATGATGGCGATGGCGGTACCGGACATCTGATTCCTACAGGTCGAAGAAGAGGCCGGATTTCCAGGGGAACACGAAGTTCTGCCCGGGTCCTCGGAAGAAGGACCCGATCAGGACGAGCACCGCCCAGAACATGATGAACACGGTCATGAGAGAGATGGCGAACTTCCGGTCTTCCGGACGGTTCGACGGGTTCTTGTCGATGTACGGCGCCAGCATCAGCACGAACAGACCCATGCCGGGGATCGTCACGCCGGCGACCATCGGGTGGAACATCGTCAGCAGTTCCTGGAGGCCGAGGAAGTACCAGGGCGCCTTCGACGGGTTCGGCGTCAGGTTGAAGTTGGCCAACGTCAGCAGCGGGGCGTTGACGAAGATCGAGAAGATGAGCAGGAAGGCGGTGATGAACAGGGCCGCCACGAACTCGGCCAGCAGGAGGTGCGGCCAGGTGTGCACCTTGTCGACCGGGGTGGCCCGCACGTCCTGGATCGAGCCCGCCTTGACGACGGTGAGCAGCCGCTGGGTGTGACCGGCCGGCCCGGTGGCGAGCGGCGCGGCGGGAGCGGCGCTGGCGGTGGTGACGGCCCGTTCGGCGGTGGCGACGGCCGTGCCGCCTCCCGGCGGGGCATCGGCCGGGGCGCCGGCGGCCGGCGCCTCGTCCTTGGCCGCGGCCTTCTCGCGGGCGGCCTGCGCCCGCTTGAGGAGGTGTTCGGGGATGTCGGTCATGGTGTGCCCCCTCTCCCTACAACGGGCCGCTGATGCCGCCGTCCTTGCGCACCCGCCAGAAGTGGATGGCCAGGAAGATGACGGTGACGAAGGGGACGAACAGGACGTGGAGCACGTACCAGCGCAGGAGCGTGCTGGTACCGATCACGCTCCCTCCTAATAAGACGAACCGGAC
>DASXLH010000387.1:0-11948 GCA_036496335.1 Acidimicrobiales bacterium | reverse complement strand
GGCGCCGGCGATCCACGGCTGGGTGCAGGAGCACCTCCCGTGGGGGGTGTGGCGGTTGGCGCCGGCCCAGCTGGCCGAGCAGCTCGCCGCTTTCCGGCCGCCCCCCGACCTGCAGCTCGCCCCCCGGCGCCAGACGCGGCGGATCAACGGCCTCGAGTGCCGACCGGGCGACGAGCCGGCCGCCCTGCTGCACCCGGAAGACGCCCGTCGGGCCGGCGTGTCCGACGGCGAGATGGTCGAGGTGGCGAGCGAGGCCGGCGCGCTGCGGCTGGTGGCGCGGGTCACCGACGGCGTGGCCGTCGGCACGGTTTCGATCCCGCACGGCTGGGGCCAGGCCAACGTCAACACCCTCGTCTCCTCCACCGACCTCGACCCCCTTACGGGGATGCCCGTCAGCTCCGGGACGGCCGTACGGGTCTCTCCCGTCAACGCACCCTCCGCCTGAGCCCGGACCGGTGCGTTCCGGGAGTGAAATCGCGCACCCGCGGGTGCCGAATCCTCGCCCAGAACGCCGCGCCCGGTGAGGTTCGCCGAGGTGGTGGCGGCGTCCGGGGGGCTCAGCGCCACCCGGGCCCGGTCCACCAAGGTGACCGTCCTGGCCGAGCTGCTCCAGACGCTCGGAGCGGATGAGGTACCGATCGCGGTGGCGATGTTGGCCGGCGCGCCCCGCCAGGGTCGGATCGGTGTGGGTTGGCACTCGCTCTACGACCTCGAGGTCCCTCCTGCCGTGCAGCCGGAGCTGTCGGTCGTCGACGTCGATGCGGCCCTCGAGCAACTGGCCGCGTGTACCGGCCCCGGCTCCAGTGCCCGACGGGCCGACATCCTCGACCGCCTCTTCCGGCGGGCGACCGCCCAGGAGCAGTCCTTCGTCCGACAGCTGCTGACCGGTGGTCTCCGCCAGGGTGCCCTCGAAGGTGTCATGACCGACGCCATCGCCAAGGCCTCCGGGGCGCCGCTGGCCGTCGTGCGACGCGCCGCCATGCTCAGCGGCGACCTCGCCGTCACCGCCTCCGTCGCCCTCACCGAAGGCGAAACCGGGCTGGCGGCCGTGCACCTCGAGGTCGGCCGGCCGGTGCAACCGATGCTGGCGGCCAGCTCGCCCGATGCCGCGTCGGCCGTTGCCGAGGTCGGTCTGGCCTCGGTCGAGTGGAAGCTCGACGGCGCCCGGGTCCAGGTGCACCGCGACGGCGACGAGGTCGCGGTGTTCACCCGCAACCTCAACGAGGTCACCTCCCGGTTGCCGGCCATCGTCGAGGCGGCTCGACGGATGCCGGCGCACTCGTTCGTGCTCGACGGCGAGGCCATGGGCTTCGACGACGAGGAGCGTCCGGGCGTGTTCCAGGACACCATGAGCCGGTTCAAGGGCTCGGACATCGGGATGGACGGGGTGGTCGGGAGCACCCTCGGCGCCCGCTTCTTCGACGTGCTGCACGTCGACGGGGACGATCTCCTCGACCGGCCCCTGGTGGAGCGCCTCGAGGTGCTCGACCGCGTGGTCGGCGGGCTGGCCATCCCCCGACTGTTGACCGACGATCCCCAAGCGGCCCAACGCTTCCTCGACGGGTCCCTGGAGTCGGGCCACGAAGGGGTCATGGTGAAGGCGGCCGGTTCGCCCTACGAGGCCGGTCGGCGGGGAAGCGCGTGGCGCAAGGTCAAACCGGTCCGGACCCTCGACCTGGTGGTCATCGGCGTCGAGTGGGGGTCGGGACGCCGACGGGGTTGGCTCTCGAACCTCCACCTGGCGGCCCGGGCCCCGGAGGGCGGGTTCGTGATGGTGGGCAAGACGTTCAAGGGGCTGACCGACGCCCTCCTCACCTGGCAGACCGAGCGCCTCCTCGCCCTGAAGGTGGCCGAGCACGGTCAGGTGGTGGAGGTCCAGCCCGCCCTCGTGGTCGAGATCGCCCTCGACGGGGTGCAGCGATCCACCCGTTACGCCGGTGGCGTAGCCCTGCGCTTCGCCCGCGTTCGTCGCTATCGGCAGGACAAGACGCCCGACGAGGCCGACACCATCGACGACGTCCGAGCGATGCTGCGCTGACAGGTCATACAGTCGCGGCACGACCGAGACCTGGTTCCCCGGCCTGGCCGACGGCCCGGCGTTGCTCGACCGGATGGCGCAGCTCCGGCCCGAGTACGGCGCCGCGCTGCAGGCGGTCGAGACCGAGCTCTGGGCCCAGGACGTGCTCGACCCCGTCAGCCTCGAGCTGTGCCGGCTGCGGATCGCCCAGCTGCTCCGCTGCGACGAGGCGCTGGCCGAGCGCACGCCCGCCGCGGTCGCCGCCGGGCTCGATGAGGGCATGGTCGACGGGCTGTCGCGCTGGGCCACCGACGACCGCTTCGACGCCCGGCTCCGCGCCTGCCTGGGCTATGCCGAACAGCTCCTCATCGACGCCCAGGGCGTCACCGACGAGCATGCCGCCGCCGTCATCGCCGCCATCGGCGAAGGCGGCTTCCTGGTCCTCACCTACGGGTGCGGCCTGTTCGAGACGACACAACGCGCCCGGCTCGTGCTGGGTGCCGGGAGGCAACCGACATGAGCAGCGTGCCCCGCACCAGCATCCTCGCCGACGGAAGACCGCTCGGCCTCGCGGACGTCGCCCCGGGGCTCGCCGCCGCCCAGGCCGCGTTCCAACAGGTCGCCTATCCGGGCCAGGTCGACCTCGTCACGCGTGAGCTGGTCCGGATCCTCAGTGGCCGCCTGGCCCACTGCACGATCTGCCGCAACCTCCGGCTCAACGCTGCCGTCAAGCGGGGCTTCGAGGAGTCGATGACCGATCACCTCGAGGATCCGGAGAACGGCGACCTGACCGACCGCCAGCGGGCCGCCCTCCGGCTGGCCAACGCCTTCTTCGACGATCCGGCCGGCTACCCGGCCGACGCCCGGGCCGAGCTGGCCGCCAACTTCGCCCCGGACGAGGCCGCCGAGCTCCTGCTCGACCTCATCCGCTTCCGTCCCGGCTCCAAGCTCACCGTCGCGGCCGGCACGGAACCCGCCAGCGACGAGCTCATCTTCCAGTGAGCTGACCCGAGCCACACCGTCGGCGAGGACCGGGGGCGGGGCGGAGGTAGGTTCGCGGCCATCAACCGTTTCGTCCGGATCGTCCTCCTGGTCGGCGTGCTCGCCTTCGTCTTCGTACCGAGGACGGTGAACCGCGGCTCGGAACCGGCGGGCGACGGTGCCCGAACCGTCGTGGTGGCGTCCTCCCCGGCGGTCGAGCGCGTCCTGACCCTCGTGACCGAACGCACCGTCGACAAGGGTCCGGTCCTGCTGCTGCTGCTGGCGGTGTTCTTCGTGGCCGCTCCCCTCCTGCGGCGCCGCCCCACCTGGGCCAGCACCGCCGCCGACGTGGGCCACCCCCGCACCGGCGCGGATCACCGCAGTCCGCTCCGGCGTGGACCACCGCTCCTCTCCGTCTGACGGCGCAGCCCGATCGGGCGCGCCGACGAACCGAGAGGAGACCCCATGACGCAAACGCTCATCCCGCCGGCGACCGCTCGAGCGAGCAGCACGATCCTCCGCTACGGGCTCTACGTCCTGGCCTACGTGGCTCTCACCCTGCTCCTCGCCTTCGGCCTTCGGGACGGGGCCCGCCGAGACCTGACCTTCGTGAACGACTCCAACTGGGACCTCCGGGTGGAGGCGGTGTCAGCGGACGGAAGCTCGACCCCGTTGGTGACCGTCGACGCCCATCGCTCCGAGAAGATCGACGACGTGTGGAAGTCCGGACCGACGTGGCGGTTCCGCTGGTCCTACAGCCCTGAACAGACGCAGACCACCACGATCAGCGATCACTCGCTGGCGTCACAGAGCTTCCGCACCGAAGCGCCCGCCGAGCTGGTCGCTTCGCTCCAGGCCGATGGCGTCCCGCCCAGCCAGTAGCCGGTCAGGTCAGGAGACCGCCCTCGCCGGACCCCGGCGTCAGCCCCGGATAGCCCCGATGGCGGTCACCAACGACAGCAGGGCCAGCACGCCGGCCGTGATCTTGCGGACGGTGCCGACGTTGACGTAGCGGAGCAGTCCCTGGCCGCCCACGACGGCGATGGCCGCCACCGACCACAGGGCGAGCACCGCCCCGACCCCGACGGACAGCGGGTCGTGGTAGTGGGCCGCCAGGTTGGCGGTGAGGATCTGCGTGAGGTCGCCCCACTCGGCGATGAAGATGACGAGGAACGCCGTGGTCACGACCCGCTGGTGCGACTCCACCTCGTGGGCCACGAGCTGATCGTCGGCCTTTCCTGCCTCCCGCAGCGCAAAGGCAGCGCCGACGGCGAACATGACCGACACCAGCGCGTCGAGGGCCCGGGTCGGGAGGATCTTGAACAGGCCCACGCCGATGGTCGTGGCGATCACGACGTGGACGAGGAACCCCCCGGCCGCGCCCAACCACACCGACCACGGGTGTCCGCGGGTGGCCATCACGAGACTGGCCAGCATCGTCTTGTCGGGCAGCTCACCGAGGAAGATGACCGGGAAGACGGCCAGCGCGATGCCCACGTCCACGCCCCATGCTGGCTGCCCGACGGTGGTGCGCCCAATCACCCTCGATCCGGGCGTGCGCCCCGGGGCCGGCGATGGCCGGCGTTAGCGTCGCCCGGTGCGCATGATCGAGGTGGCCGGTACCCGGATGTCGGCCATCGGCCTGGGTTGCTGGCAGTTCGGGTCGAGGGAGTGGGGCTACGGCGACTGGTACGCCGAGAACGAGGCCGGCGCCATCGTCGGGCGGGCCCTCGACCTCGGCGTGACGCTGCTCGACACGGCCGAGATCTACGGCTACGGGCGATCCGAGCGGATCGTCGGGCGGGCCATCGCCGGCCGTCGGGACGAGGCCTTCGTGGCGACGAAGCTGTTCCCTATCCTCCCCCTGGCGCCGGTCGTGGGCTGGCGCGGCCGAGGCAGTGCCCGCCGGCTCGGGGTCGACGCCATCGACCTGTACCAGGTGCACCAACCGAACCCGGTGGTGCCCGACAGCACGGTCATGGCGGGCATGCGTCGGCTGCAGGCCGAGGGCATCGTCCGCCAGGTCGGGGTCAGCAACTACTCGCTGCGTCGCTGGCAGACGGCCGAACGGGCCCTGGCCGGACCGGTTCTCAGCAACCAGGTCCACTACAGCCTGATCCACCGTCCCGCCGAGGACGAACTGCTCCCGTGGGCCAACGCCAACGACCGGCTGATCATCGCCTACAGCCCGCTCGAGCAGGGCGTGCTCGGAGGCCGCTACGGCCCGGACAACCGGCCGAAGGGCGTCCGAGCCATGAACCGCCACTTCCTGCCGGAGAGCCTCGAGCGATCCGCCCCGTTGCTGGACGCCGTCCGGCGCACCGCCGCCGCCCACGACGCCACCCCGGCCCAGGTGGCCCTGGCCTGGCTGCTGGCCCAGGGCAACGTGGTCGCCATCCCCGGCGCCTCGTCCGTCGGCCAGCTGGAGCACAACGTGGCGGCGGCCGACCTCGATCTCACCGCCGACGAGGTGGAGGAGCTGTCGCGGCTGTCCGATGGCTACCGGCCGGCGGGGGCGGCGGCCCTGGCCAGGGCCATGGTGTCGCGGCGCTGATGGTCGAGCTGGCGGTGTTCGACCTCGACGGCACGTTGGTCGACTCGGACGAGGCCCTGATCGCTCCCTTCGTGACCTGTGGGGTGACCCGCGCCGCCGTCCCACCCCTGGGCCTCCTGCTGGAGGACGCCTGTGCGATGGCCGGCATCGCGGTCGAGGACTACGTGGCGGCCTACGACCCGACGCTGGTGCAGGCCTATCCGGGTGTCGACGATCTCCTCACCGGCATCGAGCGCTGGGCGGTGTGCTCCCACAAGCTGCGCATCGCCGGCGACCGGGAGTTGGAGCGTTTCGGGTGGCGGCCCGAGCGGGCGCTGTTCGCGGAGGACTTCGGCGGCGGGCCCAAGCGGCTCGACCTTGTCCTCGACGGCGGCCTCGAGCCGGCCCAGCTCGTCTTCGTCGGGGACACCGACCACGACCGGGCCTGCGCCCGCGCCGCCGGCGTGCGCTTCTTCCTCGCCGGCTGGAACCCGCGCACCGAAGCCGAGCCCGACGACGTGGTGCTGTCCCACCCGCTCGAGCTGCTCGACCACCTCCACTGAGGACCCGACCCGCCCGCGAGGCTCCAGCGCCCGACCGATCCGCTCCACCTCCGTTGAGCCTCGTCCTCTAGCTTCCTCTCGTGAGCCACACCCGGATCGGCGTGCTGTCCGACACGCACATGCCCGCCGGTCTGCGCACGATGTGGGACGAGGTCCGGGTCGCCTTCGAGGGCTGCGACCTCATCTTCCACAGCGGCGACATCGTCCATCCGATGGTGCTCGACCAGCTCGAGGCGTGGGCGCCGGTGGTGGCGGCCCTCGGCAACAACGACTTCGGCATGCAGGATCCCCGGGTCGAGGAGACCCAGTGGCTCGACATCGAGGGCTTCCGGGTGGTCATGGTCCACGACATGGAGCCCGAGGACGAGCCCATCGACGTGCTGTGCCGGCGCTACCTACGAGGTGAGCGGGCCGACGTGATGATCACCGGCCACACCCACATGGAGCGGATGGACTTCCGCGACGGCGTGCTCCAGGTCAACTCCGGCAGTCCCGTGCATCCGCACCTTTGGTCGACCCGGCTCGGCACCGTCGCCGTCCTCGACTTCGAGCCGGGTGAGGTGCGAGCCCGGATCGTGCGCCTCGGCGAGAGCGAGGGCCTGCGCAACCCCGGCATCGAGTACGCCTTCGACGGCACCGCCGTGCACCGCCTCGGCTGAGCCTCAGGCCTCGATGATGATGTCGGGCATCGTGTCTCCGGCCCCGTCGCGGGTGCCTTCGGTGCCCACACCGGACGGGATGGCGTAGGCGGCGTAGACGGCCCCGGCCACGGCCAGGACCGCCGCCACCAGCAGCGCCAGCCGCACGCCGTGGAGGAAGGCCTCGTGGGCGGCGTCCAGCAGGGCGACCTGAACGGAACCGGTGACGGTCCTGGCCACCTCGAGCGCACCGGTGATCGACGACTGGGCCTGCTGCACGGCCCCTGTGGGGAGCAGGCCGGCCGGAAGGTGGAAGCCAGAGGTGTAGCCGGAGGCGGCGATGCTCCCGGTGAGGGCCACGCCGAGCGCCTGGCCGAGCTGGCGGGTCATCTGGTTGATGGCGGATGCACCGCCGGCCTTCTCCGCCGGCACGGCCGTCATCACCGCCTCCGTGCTCGCCGGGGTGAAGATGCTGAACGCCAGCGCCATCAGGGCGAAGCCGACGAAGAGGTTGAAGTAGCCGGAGGACACCGTCGTGAGGGAGATGATGATCGAGGCCACGGCGATCAGCGCGCTGCCGGAGGCGACCATCCAGCGGGCTCCGAAGCGCTCGGTGAGGCCCGGCGCCCGCGGCATGACGAGGAAGTTCACGGTGACGATCGGGCCCGAGGTGGCGAGCGCGGCCGCCAACGGCGTGTAGCCCTTCACCAGCTGGAGGGCCTGTTGGATCAGGTACATCGAGCCGGTCATGGCCATGAAGGCGATGGTCATGGCGATCACGGCGGCGCTCAGCTGCGGCGACCGGAGCGTGGCGATGTCGAGCATCGGGTCCGGCACCCGGAGCTCCCAACGCACGAAGGCGAAGATCATGGCGGCCGACAGGATGAACCCGCCGATGATGGCCGGATCGGTCCAACCCCGGGCCGGGCCCTCGATGACCGCCCAGAGCAAGGCACCGAGGGCGATGAACGAGAGCGCCGCGCCCAGCAGGTCGAAGCGCTTCGCGGCGTCGGGATCCTTGGACGTGGGCACCCAGAAGTGGCCGAGGATCAGGGCGACGGTCACGAACGGCACGTTGACCAGGAAGCAGGATCCCCACCAGAAGTGCCGCAGGAGCAGGCCACCGGTGACCGGCCCGATGAAGGCGCCGGCCGCGTTCATCAGCGACCAGTAGGCGATCGCCCGTCGGCGCTCCCGTGGCTCGGTGAAGATGTTGACGAGGATCGAGAGGGTGGCCGGCATCACCAGCGCCGCCCCCACCCCCATCGTCGCCCGCCAGGCGATGAGCGCATCGGGGGTGGAGGAGGTCGCCGCCCCTATCGAGGCCAGCACGAAGATCGCGAGCCCCACGTTCATGACGCCCTTGCGGCCGTACCGGTCGCCGAGCTTCCCAGCCGTGAGCAGCAGCCCGGCGAACACCAACACGTAGGAGTCGACGATCCACTGGAGCTCGGCCGGGGTGGCGCCGAGGTCGCGGACCAGGGTCGGGATGGCGACGTTGAGGATGCTCGTATCGATGCCGACCACCAGCAGGCTCAGGCACAGGACACCGAGCGCCCACCAGCGGCGGTCGAGGGAGGTGGCGGTGACGTCGATCCTGCCACCGTACGGGACCTGTCCCGCCCGGTGCCGGGGAGATCGGACCGGGGCTCAGGTCGTCAGGTCGACGGCCAGGGCGACCGAGGTGGCCGCCCAGCCCGACAAGGGAGCGCCCTCGACCCAGCCCTGGTAGCGCGGCTGGCCAGCGCCCGACGAGCGGCGGCGGCACCGCCGTCGTCGCCGGTCTCGATCCGGGCCGTGCCGGCCAGCAGCTCGCCCGGCCCGATCCGCACCGTGACGCCGGGCGTGGCGCGGGCGTTGGCGATCCAGTCGGAGCGCTGGCCGGCCAGGAACCAGACGGTGTCGCCGATCCGTCGGTACCAGAGCTCGACCGTGTGCCGGGCCCCGGTCCGTCGCCCGACCGTGGTCAGGTAGGCGAACTCGGGATCGGCGCCGGGCTCGGCCACCTCAGCCTGTCGGGTCGAGGGTCGGGACCTCCGCGGCGATGATGTTGGAGTCCTCCTCCGACTCGACGGCGACGATGGTGGCCGCGTCGGGCGCCTCCAGCGACGTGGTCGGGAGGTGGCGGGCCAGTCGTATGAACGGGATGCAGTAGACGAGGCAGAACGCGCCGAACAGGAGCAGGGTCGTCTGCAGACCGATCACGGAGGCCATCGCGCCGCCGGCCAAGCCGATCAACGGGAGCGGCCCCACGAATGCCACCGAATGGATCGACACCACCCGCCCTCGCATCTCCTCCGGAGCGACGTGCTGGATGAGCGTCAACGAGAGCGTCGTGAGCGCGAACTGGAAGACGCCGATGCCGATCGCTGAGACGACCGCGAACGGGAGGGTGTTGACGAGGCCGAGGGAGAACAGCGAGGCCGAGCAGCCGACGGCGGCGATCACCAACGCCTTCCGGGGCGCTCGAGTGGCGAGGCTGGCCAGGCTGAGGATGCCGATGGCCGAGCCGATGCCGATGGCCGCCTGGAAGATCCCGTAGTAGCTGGCCCCCTGCCCGTCGTTGCCGTTGGCCAGGACCTTGGTGCAGAAGGCGACGGCCAGCGGTTGGTACACCTGGCCGATCCCGGCGACCACGAAGGTGGTGAGCACGAGCACCCGCACGGCCGGGGTGTTCCACACCCAGCGCATCGACGAGGCGATCGCCCCGAAGGTCCCGTGCTCCTCCATCGGTGGGTTGGGACCCACCTTGGTGAACATCCAGACCCCGATGATGACGAGGAAGCTGGCGGCGTTGAGCCAGAACAGCCACGCCACGCCGATGATCGGGATCAGGGCCCCGGACAGGAGCGGCCCGATCACCCGGGTGCTGGCCTGGGTCGCGCCGGTGAGCGACATGGCGCTGGTCAGCTCCTCCCGCGGCACGAGCGCGGGAACGAGCGCCACCTGGGCCGGCAGCGACAGTGTCGCCACCGCCCCGAGGACCACGGACAGCGCCCCGACCGACGCGACCGTGGCGGTATCGGTCGCAGCCAGGATGGCCATCACCGCCGCGCCGAGGCCCATGAGGACCTCGCCGGTGATCAGGACCCGCCGGCGGTCGAAGCGGTCGGCGACCACGCCACCGAACTGGGAGAGCACCAGCTGCGGGATGTAGGAGAGGAAGTAGATCGTCCCGAGCGAGGTCGTCGATCCGGTGACGTGGTAGATGAGGTACGCCCGACCGGTGATCTGGAGCCAGTTGCCCGTCTGATCGACGACGCTGGCCGCCCACACCCGCCGGTAGATCGGGTACCGCAGGGCGGAGAACGCGGACGACGAGCGGGCCACCCGGCGAGGGTAGGTGGGCTCACCGGCGCCCACCGCCAGCCAACGACGTTGACTGGACAGTGCTGTTGCGCAGCTCCGGCATCGCCTGCGCAGCCGTGCCGATCGCTTTGTGGCGAGCTGACTACCTAGCTGGTGGCTTCGGCACCACTAACTGGGTGTCGGTTCACTAGGCGTCGGTGACCGACATGGCCTCGGCCAGGACCTCGTCCTCGCGTGTGATCGGGGTGGCGCCGGGTGCCCAGGCTGGCAGGTACTTCCAGGTCACCCCGGCGGCGAGGAGGATGATGCCGGCCGCCAACGCATAGGAGAGTCGCATCGAGACGATGAAGGCCTCGCGGGCGGCGTTGATGGCGGCGTTGGCGTCGGTGGCGGCCACGCCCGGCGCCTGGGCGACCTCGATGGCTCGGCCGATCGAGTCGTGGACGCCGTCCCGCAAGGAAGCGGGTACGGCGTCGGTCTGGACGATCGAGTGGTAGCGCAGAGCGAAGATGCTGCCCAGCACGGCCACGCCCAGCGCCCCGCCGGTCTGACGGGTGGTGTCGTTCACGGCGGAACCCACGCCCGCCTTGCCCAGCGGCAGCGAGCCCATGATCGACTCGGTGGCGGGAGCGGTGGTGAGACCCATGCCGAGGCCGAACACGAGTCGGACGAGGCCGCCGGCCACGAACGACGACATCACCGTGTCGCTGCCGTACAGGCTCAGGCAACCGGCCACCACCAACAGGCCGGTGAAGATCACCTTCTTGGTGCCGTAGCGGTCGACGAACCCGGGCGCCCGGGGCGCCGCCACCATCAGGCCGATGGCGACCGGGGCCGTCATCATCCCCGCCTTCAGTGGCGAGTAGCCCAGGACGAACTGGAAATACTGGGTGAGGAGGAAGGTCGAGCCGAACAGGCCGAAGTAGGTGAGCGTGATCGTCGTCGACGCGGCCGAGAACCTCGGGTTCTTGAAGAAGGAGAGGTTCAACATCGGGTCGGGCGTCCACCGCTCCCACAGCAGGAAGAAGGCGATGAAGACGGCGCCGACCACCAGTCCGGTGATCACCAGCGGATCGCCCCAGCCCAGCTCGGGGGCCTGGATGATCCCGTAGAGCAAGCCACCCAGGCCGATGATCGAGAGAACCGAGCCGAGCGGGTCGAGCTTGCCCTCCTCCGGATCCCTGGAGTCGGGGACCAGGAAGTGGCCGAGCACCACCGCGGCGATGCAGATCGGGACGTTGACCAGGAACACCGAACCCCAGAAGAAGTGCTCGAGGAGCAGGCCGCCGCCGAGGGGGCCGATGGCGACGCCCAGCCCGGCCACGCCGGCCCAGATCCCGATGGCCCGGGCCCGCTCTCGCGCATCGGGAAAGGTGTTGGTGATCATCGACAGGGTGGTCGGGAAGATGAACGCCCCACCGACGCCCATCAGGCCGCGGCAGATGATGAGTTGGCTCGAGGAGCCGGCCTGCGACGCCAGGGCCGAGAACGTGCCGAACCAGATCAGGCCGAAGGTGAGCGCCCCCTTCCGGCCGAGGCGGTCACCCAGCGAGCCGGCGGTGAGCAGCAGACCGGCGAAGACCAGCGAGTAGGCGTCGACGATCCATTGCAGGTCCGACCCGCTGGCGCCAATGTCCTTGACGATCGACGGCAGGGCGACGTTGAGGATGGTGTTGTCGACGGTCGTGACGAGCAACGACATGCACAGGATGGCGAGCGACCACCACCGCCGGTCGTACATCTTCTGGGCTGCTGCGTCCACGCCTCGCTCCTCGCCCGCCTGGCCCCTCGCCAAATTCGTTTCCTACCCTAACGATCCCGGCTGGCCCGAGCCCAGGTCAGGTGCCATGTGTCACCGCGGCTGTCCTCAGCGAGTCCTCAGCAGCTGGAGCGAGCGCCGCCTCAAT
>DASXLH010000386.1:0-14545 GCA_036496335.1 Acidimicrobiales bacterium | reverse complement strand
GAGCACGGCGATGGGCATGACGATGCCGCCCCACCAGATGAAGCCGATGTCCTCTTCCCGGTCGGCGCCTCGCCGCTCGATGGCGGCCCCTTCGCCCGGTTCGCCCGCCGATACCTCGGTGGAAGGACGCTGGTGGCGGACGACGGCGAAGGCCACCAGTCCCGCGACCACGACGTAGACGATCGTGGCCACCGCCAGCATGAACCACCACAACCCGGCCACGCGGCGGGCCTCGTCACCGGCCCCATCCAGGATCGACGGCGACGCCGCCAGCAAGAAGTGACCGGGGAGGACGGTCATGTGCGGTGCCAGAAAGCAGGTCCCACCGGGGCGGAGAAGTCGCCCTGGGCGACGACGGCACCGGCCCCGTCGACGGCCAGGGGCAGCTGAGGCAGCTCGACCGCGGCCGGGCCCAGGACCGGACGGGCGTGGTCGAGCACGTCGAAGGCGGACTGATGGCAGGGACAGAGCAACTCGTGGCGCTCGGCCTCGTAGAGGCCGACAGGGCACCCGGCGTGGGTGCAGACCTTGGAGAAGGCCAGCAAGCCGTCGGGTGCCCAGCTCTCCCGACCCGCCCGCGGCTCGATCGACTCGGGATCGACCCGGAGCAGCACCACCTGGCTGTCGGCCGAGCCCGCGAAGCCCTCCGGGAAGGCGGTCACCAGGCTGCCCACCACCACGTCGGAGGCCAGCACGACGCGCCCGTCGGCCGTCACCGCCCGTCGGCCCTTGGCCCAGCTCGTGCGGGTGAGCGCGCTGCCCGGGCTGGGGCCCAGTGAGCGGAGGGGGAAGGCAGCCGCCACCAGCAACGCCCCGACGCCGGCGGTGAACGTGACGGTGATGAGCCGCCGACGGCTCAGCCCGCCCCGGGCGAGGTCGCCATGCAGGTCGTCGTCCACGCTCCGAGGCGAGGCGAGCGGGTGACGGGCCTCGACCGCACCACCGCCAGGCAGGAACCGGTGGGCCGAGAGCACCGTGCCGACTCCCAGACCGGCAAAGGCCAGGCCGAGCAGGCAGCCCTCGATCTGAGGCTGACCACCCCGCCAGTAGACGACGGCTAGGCCGGCGGCGGCGAAGGTGGTGGTGGCGAAGCAGGCGCTGACCAGCAGCTCCGACCGTCGCTCCGGTGTCACGACCGCTCGCCGATCCACAGGCACATCCCGGCGATCGCGGCCAGGGCCACCAGGCCGACGGCGCCCTCAGCGACCGGCCCGACGTGGTGCAAGGGCAGGCCGCCCCGGTCATCCGTTCGCTGGAGCTCGCCCACGTAGCTGACGACGTCGTCGACCTGCTGATCGGTGAGCGCGGCGGCGCCGAACGAGGGCATCTGCCCCGGCCCGACCCGGATGGCCTCTGCCACCTGCACCGGCGTGGCTCGGTCGAGCGGAGGGGCTTCCCGGTGGACCAGGGCCCCGCCACCGCCGGACCAGGAGTGGCAGGCGGCGCAGTTGGCCCGATAGAGCTGACCGCCAGAGGGGATCGACCCTCCTTCCACGTTCGGTACCGGCGGACCCGGGTCGGCCACCAACGCGCCGACATAGGCCACCAGCCCGTCGATCGACGCCTGGTCGTAGGCGGGGGGATGACGGTGGACAGCCGTCTGGGGGTCGTGGGCCTCGGTCACGGGCAGCGGCTGTGCCTGTGGGTTCGGAGGCTGGAGGTGCCCGGTCTCCACCAGCGGCATCCGCCCCGTCGACAACTCGTAGTCCACCGAGGCCCGTCCCACGCCACGGAGCGACGGCCCGAGATCGGTCCCGGTGCCGGTCACCCCGTGGCAGACGGCGCAGTCGGACAGCCAGGTCGTCCGAGCGTCGGCGGCCGGCGCGGCGGTGACGACGGCGGGGCGCACCACCAGGACGAACAGCGCGACCACCGTCGGCACCAGGAGCACCGTGGCGACCGCCTGGACCGGAGGAAGGCGCGCGGACGTAGGACGCCTACCTACCTGTGCCGACCCCTTCCACAAACCACCCCGGAGGCGACCAGTCATCCGGACCGAGCCCGCTCGGGTCAGCCGTCGTGTTCCAGGCCCCTGACCCGTCGGGCGAGGCCCCGCAGCGGCGCTTCCGCCACCAACGTGACGGCCGCCAACGCGGCCCCGACGACCCCCGCCGACCAGAAGCCGAGGCCGGCAGCCAGACCGACGGCGGCGACGGTCCAGAGCGAGGCGGCAGTGGTCAACCCGTGGACGCGGTCGGGACCCTTGACGATGGCGCCTCCACCGAGGAAGCCGACGCCGGCAGCCACATACGACGCGACACGGGAGACGTCGATGGTCACGTTGGTGGTCGACGGTGCAGCCACGAAGGAGGTGAAGCCGCCGACCGACACCAAGCCGAAGACCGCCGACCCGAGGGCGAGGAGCATGTGGGTGCGGATGCCGGCCTCGTGACCGTCCACCTCGCGCTCGAACCCGACGACCCCGCCGAAGGCCAAAGCGGCTACGAGGCGGAGGGTGACGTCAGCCCAGCTCAGGTCCACGGCAGGCCCCGCCGGCGCCGAGGAGTCGTGTTGCCGACCATCCCTGTCCCGAGAAGGGCACGGCACATGCCGCGCGGTCTACCCACCAGGCCGACCTCGACAACCGCCGCGGCGGCGGCCTGCGCCGGCCTCGGAGATCAGGAAGCAGGCAACGGCGAGGCCGCAGGGACGGCCTCGGTCGTCTCGTGCACCTCCTCAGCCGCGGCCAGTGCGGTGCGTTTGTCGAGCACCCGCAGACTGACTCCCAGGAGGATGAACATCACGCCCAGCGCCATGACCAGCCCGGCCAGACCGAAGGCGACGACCGACGTGTACAGCGACGCCTGCAGGAAGTCAGCGGTCATGACCGTCTGGCGGTTCGGGTCGTCCTGCGGCAGCTCGGCGTAGGTCTTGTTGTTGCCTGCCTTCAGGGCGTGCTCGTTGATGGCGGCCGCCTGAGCGAACGCCGTGAACGGTCCCTTCACGTCCTTCCCCGCCAGGAAGGGTGCATCCGAGGAGACCGTGATCTTCTGCTCCGAGAGCTGGTAGCGGACGACACCCCACGTGACGATGCCCGCCACGATGGCGATCACCCCCACGACGATCGAGATCATTCCGACGACACGGGGCGTACGAGACACGGGCCCTCCCTGTGAGCCCACGCTACGCGGAGAGCATCCTCGGCTCAGGGAGGTCGATGAACTCCACGCCCTCCATGAGCTTCTCGTAGTCCCCCATGTTCTCGGCGAGCGCCGCCGGCGGCGGCTTCTTCTCACCCTCCCGGGCGGCGGCCTCGCTCGTGAAGTAGGCGGCCTCGACGTAGCTGTCCGGGCCCGTCCAGACCCGCAGCCCGCCGATGATCTCCGGGCGCCAGGCGGCGGCATGCTGCTCGAACAGCTTGTCCATGGCGAGGAGCTCGGCCCGCTTGCCGCGACCCTTCATGATCTGGACGAAGCCGGCCTCGTCCGACCCGCCGGCCATCCACGAATCCACCTCGGTCGAGTCCGAGAACTGCACCGCACCGTCGAAGCACTTCTCGGTCTCCGACCACCAGGCCCCCTGCTCCGGACGGCCGCTGTTGGCCTGCGCGTCTTCTGCCGACTCGAAGCGGGCGATGAGCACACCTCGCCCATCGGCGGCTACGCCACCCGTCGAGCCCAGGAACCCCTTGGCGGTCGGCCGGAGATCGGTCAGCCAGCGGTCGAGCTGACGCTGGAGACCATCCCGGTCGGCGACCTTGCCTTCGATCACCTGCACGAACATCGCCACCCTCCTCGTCTCGGCCCACCCGCCGCGTCGCGTCTCTACACCTCCGTCAGCCGTGCGTCCATGGCCGATTCGGCACCACCGCCCTCGGCCCGGAGGTTGCGGGCCGGGCCCGCGCCGGACACTGTGGCCGCGTGCCGAGCACGTCGTCCCCCGGTCACGGCGTCCGTCTGGCCGAGCTGCTCGGGGTCTTGTCGCTCGGCGCCGACCTCGGCATGAACCAGCCGATGGAGCACGTCCTCCGGCAGAGCCTGATCGCGGTGCGTCTCGGCGAGTTGGTGGGCTTCGACGAGGCGGCCCGCGCCAGCCTCTACTACTCGTCGATGATCGCCTGGGTCGGCTGCCACATCGACGCCTACGAGCAAGCGAAGTGGTTCGGCGACGACCTCGCTCTCAAGGGCGATGCTCGCATGATCGACGCCACCGGGATCGCACCCTTGAGGTTCGCCGCCAGCCACCTGGGCGCCGGACATCCCTTCCTGGCCCGGGCCCGGATGGGTGTGCGCTTCGTCGCCGGAGGGCACCGCGACGTCGACGGCATGCTCGCCAACCACTGGTATGCGGCTGACATGCTCGCCGGACGCCTCGGTCTCGACTCGCAGGTCCGCGCCACCATCGGCCAGACCTTCGAGCGGTGGGACGGCAAGGGCATCCCCAACGGGACCAGGGGTGAGGATCTGCTGCTACCGGCCCGGATCATCGCCCTGGCCGACGTCGTCGAGGTCTACCACCGCACTTCCGGCGACGCAGGGGCGATGACGGTTGCCCGCGAGCGCAGTGGCAGCCAGTTCGACCCGGCGTTGAGCGACCTGGTCGCGACCGAAGCCGCAACGCTCTTCGAGGGTCTCGACCGGGCGACCAGCTGGCAGGAGGTGGTGGATGCGGAGCCCGGCCTCACCGCCACCCTGTCGGATGACGCCTTCGACGACGCGCTGGAGGCGATCGCCGATTTCGTCGACATCAAGTCGCCGTTCACCCTCGGCCACTCTCGTGGAGTGGCCGAGTTGGCGGCCAACGCATCCACGGCGATGGGACTCGACGACGCTGCGGGCACCCATGTCCGCCGCGCCGGGCTGCTGCACGACGTGGGTCGGCTGGGTGTCTCCAATGCGGTGTGGGACAAGACGACCCCGCTGTCGGCGTCGGAGCTCGAGCGGGTACGCCTCCACCCCTACCTGAGCCACCGGATGCTGGCCTCCTCGCCCGGCCTGGCCGAGTACGCCGCCACGGCCGTCCAGCACCATGAGCGCCTGGACGGTTCGGGCTACCCGCGCGGCGTCACCCAGACCGCGCTCGGCACCGCCGGGCGGGTGCTGGCCGCCGCCGACGCCTATCACGCCAAGCTCGAGCCGCGGCCCCATCGGGCCGCACTCTCGCCGGCTGACGCCGGGGCGTGGCTCCGGGCCGAGGTGCGCGAGGGTCGTCAGGACGGTGACGCCGTCAACGGGGTGCTGGAGGCCGCCGGGCACCGGGTTCGTCGCCGCAAGGAATGGCCGTCCGGCCTGACCACCCGCGAGGTCGAAGTGCTGCGGCTGCTGGCGCGAGGCCTGACCAACAACGAGATCGCCGCACAGCTGGTCATCTCCCGCAAGACCGCCAACAACCACATCGAGCACATCTACGCCAAGCTCGGCGTCAACAACCGGGCCCGAGCGAGCCTGTACGCGGCCCGACACGGGCTGATGGACGACCCCGGAAAGATGAGGTGATCACCTCATGCGCCGCACCCGGTGTGGGCGCAGAGTGCTCGCATGATCCTTCTCGACGAGTTCCACGGCCACGATGCAGTCCGGCTCATCTCGCCCCCCGAAGTGGTGTTCGCCGCCCTGGTCGATGTCGCTCGGCTCCCCGATTGGAACGCCCGCGTCCATCACGTCATCGAAGATCCGGGCCGACCGTTGGCCGAAGGCAGCGAATGGGTCGTCCAGATGCGGGCGTCGGGCGGCCGTTGGCCGAGCCGATCCCGGGCGGTGATCGTCGACCCGGTGTCCGGCCGCTTCGAGCATGAGTCCCGCAGCGACGACGGCAATCCCAGCTGGGGCTCGTGGTCGTGGCGGGTCGTGCCCGTCGAGGACGGCAGCGAGCTGGCCGTCACGTGGGCGATCCATCCCCGGACGTGGGGGCGGCGACTCGTGGGAGCACGGATCCGTCGACCTGCGCTGGTCAAGGAGGTCCGTACCTCCCTGACCGGCCTCGACGCCCATCTCCGAGCGGGAGCCGCTGACGGAGCGCTCGTGCCCGAGGACGAGGCTGGACCGAAGTAGTCCTCTCCCCCGTGCGGGTCAGTACCTGATGGTGACCGTGACGGTCCCCAGCACGAGGGGCAGCTTGCTCGTGTCCACCGCCAGGACCTCACCGTCGTCGACCTTGCCGTTCGGCAGCGTCTTCTGGTGCAGGGTGTAGGGCCCCACCGCCTCGTTGGTGTGGTCGATGCCGAAGTCGCTGTCGTTCGAGAGGTAGACGGTCCGGCCGTCATCGGTGGTGGCGACGCCCTCGATCTTGTCGTGGCCGAAGAAGAAGCCACTGGGGTCGGCCTGCGTGACCACCGCTCCCATGTCGAGGTACGGCGACTTGCCCACCGGCGTCACGCCCGCATCCTCGAGGAGCTTGGTGGCGGCGGCGGTGCCGGCCTGGCCGACGTAGGCGTCGATCGACTTGCCGTTGATGAGGTAGCCCTTGGCGTCGCCGGTGCCGGTCACGTCGGTCGCGCCCGACAGGTCGATCAGATAGAGGTGCTTGAAGGAACCGGCCCCCACGTTCCCATCGCGTTCGTCGACGAGGAACTTCGTGCTGGAGAGGGCGGTGATCTCGCTGACGGCGTTGCCGGCGTGGTTGGCCGGGTCGTCGAGCAGGTAGAGGTACTCGTGCATCGCCTTGGACTTGAGATCGATGGTGACGATCCGGGTGGTGGTGATCAGAGCGGTCTTGGCGCCGTTCAGATCGGGCTCGGTGAGCGCCGACTGCATGATCCCGACGAGGGTCCGGCCGTCGGGCGTGACCGTCAGGCCTTCCATGCCCTTGTTCTTCGTGCGGAGCTGCAGCTCGACCGGCAACGGGTGGGCCGTGTTGATGTTGTGGAAGGGAGAGTCCGTGGCCAGCGGCGTGCCGGTCACCCACGGCGACAGCCGCTCGATCTCCTTGCCGGACTTGTCGAAGTGCGTGACGTACGGGCCGTACTCGTCGGACACCCAGAAGGTGCCGTCCTTCAGCACCACCAGGCCCTCGGGGTCGTAGCCGTCGGGATCGGGGGCGAGGACGTTGCCGTTCATGTCCTCGATCTTCTCGGCGCTGGCCGCGATCCCCGACTTCGTCACGGTGTTCGGGAGACCGTTGTAGGGGTTGCCCTTGATGTCCTTGAGCACGATGGGCTGACCGACCGACTTGGCGGTGCTGCCGACGAGCTGGAAGAGGCCGATCATCGGGTGGAAGGCCGGGTGGGCGGGGTCCACGCCGGAATCCGGCTCGACCTTGTTGCCGTCACCGCTGTCGGCGTTCGGGCCGCGGTCGGTGAGGCCGTAGAAGTACCCCGGCCGGCCTGGGGCCGGTGCGAAGGACGAGCCGAATGAGCCGCCGGAGATCGTCACGCTGCCGAACGTGTCGAGCGGCGGAAGGTTGGTCTGGAAGAGCCGCACGGCATCGGTGGCGGAGTAGGTGAAGTGCACCGTGCCGTGCGAGCCCTTGGTCGTCGGTGTGAACGAGAACGTCCCGTCGGGTTGCACCACCAGGGCGCCGGCCGCCGGGTTGTCGAGCGGACCGGTGCGCACGACGGCGGTCGCGCCGAAGTCGTCGGCGAGGACGTTGCCCCGTGCCACGCCGTCCGGGCCCGCCACGGCGATGTCGTTGAGCGTCACGAAGGGATGGGCCTGCGCGGCCCACCAGCCGAACGGATCGGCGGCGGCCACGCCACCCAGGGCCACGCAGGCTGCGGTGGCGCCCGCGAGCACGAGGGTGAGCCGCTTCCGGGCGCGGAACTTGGTCGTCATAGATCGCAGACAAGCAGCGCCAGGTGAACGCCATTCCACCGGACGGTGACCGACAGGTAGCGCGATTCGAAACGTTCCGGGCGGTCAGATCATCCGACGATCGGATCGGATCCGCCGGTCGGTCATCGCCGCAGGGCGCCAGGATCATCGCCGCAGGGCGCCAGGATCATCGCCGCCGGGCGCCAGGGTCATCCCCGCAGGGCGCCGGCGAGATCGCTCAGGAAGGGTCCGACGTCGGTGACGATGCCCAGGACCTGGTGGCTCCCCCGGTCCGAAAGCTTGGTGACCACGGCCTGGTTGATGTCGATGCAGAAGGTCTCGACCCGGGCGGGCAGGACGTTGCCGACGGCGATGGCGTGCAGCGTGGAAGCCAGCATCAGGGCAACGCCCACCCCGTCGACGTGGCGTCGCATCAGATCGACGGCCTCGACGACGTCGGTGTGGACGTCCGGGAGGGGACCGTCGTCTCGGATCGACCCGGCCAGCACGAAGGGGATCGGCCGCCGGACACACTCGTACATGACGCCGGCCTTCAGGTAGCCGTCCTCGACCGCCGCCGCGATGGAGCCCCGGCGCCGGATCTCGTTGATGACGCGGAGGTGGTTGCTGTGGCCCCGTTCGACCGGCAGGCCGGCATCGACCGAGACACCCAGGGAGGTGCCCAGGACGTTCGACTCGATGTCGTGGGTGGCGAAGCCGTTCCCGGTGAACAGCAGGTCGATCCAGCCGTCCCGTACCAGCGAGGCGACGTCGGGACCGGCGCCGCAGTGCACCACGGCCGGCCCACCGACGGCCAACACCTTCTCGCCCCGCTCCCGGCAGGCCCGCACCCGGCCGGCCACCTGGTCCACCAACAGGGCCTTGGGCTTCTCCGACGACACCTCTGACGCCATGAACTCGAACGGGCTCGCGCCCCTCGGCTTGGCCAGCGGCTCGACCCGGATACCGTCGGAGCCGACCACGACGCGATCGCCACGGCCGACGCGATGCATCGGCACGGTGCGCACGTGGTCGTCGTCGGCGACGAGGGCGCAGTCCATCTCCGGGTTCTCGACCGGCCGCCAACGCCCACCGAGGCGGATCGAGGTGGCCAGGTTGGTGGTGGCATAGAAGCCCTCCGGCAGGACGCCGTTCGACTCGCACGGCACCAGAACGGCGTCGGTGCCTTCGGTCCGGTTCGCGCCGTGGACCTGGAGCTCCTCGAGCAGGCTCTGGAGGTGATCGTCGTCAGCGGCCGTCACGTCGATCGTGGCCCGACTCACGTCCGCGGAACCCCGCCCGATGTCGACATCGAGCAGGTCGTAGTCCGCGCCGGCGGCCACGATCAGGTCGAGCACCTTGGCCAGGATGAGCGAGTCGATGATGTGACCTTCGAGCTCGACCCGCTCCGTCGCCGCCATGCGATCACGCTAAGACCGCGATGACGACCCGGGAACCCTGCCCTTGCGCTAGAACCGCCCGATGGTGCGAGCTGCGTTGTTGCGATCAGTCGGTGCACCCCTGGAGATCGTCGACGCCGAGCTGGCTCCGCCAGGACCGGGCCACGTGCGGGTGGCGCTGGCCGCCTCGGGCGTCTGCCACTCCGACCTATCGGTCGCCAACGGCACGTTGCCGCTCGGCGCCCCGATCGTCCTGGGCCATGAAGGGGCCGGCGTCATCGCCGAGATCGGGCCGGAGGTCGACGGACTCGCGGTGGGCGACCACGTCGTGCTGTCCTGGGTGCCGCAGTGCGGGACGTGCTGGTCGTGTCGGAACGGCGCTCCGCACCTCTGCACCTCGTCGGCCGGGGCCGGACGGCACCTCTCGGTCGACGGTGAGCCCGTCCAGCAGATGATGGGGCTCGGCACCTTCGCCACCGAGACCACCGTCCCGGTCAGCGCCGTGGTACGCATCCCGAGCGACGTGCCGCTGGCACAAGCCGCGCTGGTCGGCTGCGCCGTGCTGACGGGTGCAGGAGCGGCCATGAACACCGCCCATCTCGAGCCCGGCGGTTCCGTGGCCGTGATCGGTTGCGGCGGCGTCGGGCTGAACGCCGTCCAGGGGGCGCGGCTGGCCGGAGCGAAGACGATCATCGCCATCGACGTCCAGCCGGAGAAGTTGCTCCTGGCCACCCGCTTCGGCGCCACGCACACCATCGACGCCACGCAGGTCGATCCGGTCGCCCGGGTCCGGGAGCTGATGCCCGGCCGGGGCGTCGACGTCGCCATCGAGGCCATCGGCGTGCAGGCCACGGTCGACCAGGCGGTGCAGCTCGCCCGGCCCGGGGGGCAGGCGGTGTTCGTCGGCATCGGGGGACTGGCCGTGAACGTGTCGGTGCCGGCCCTACAGCTCATCCGGGAGGGGAAGTCGCTCACCGGCTGCTACTACGGCTCTGCCGACGTCCGCCGCGACGTGCCCCGGCTCCTGGGCCATTACGCCGACGGCGACCTGCTCCTCGACGAGCTCATCACCCGCCGGATCGCCCTCGACGAGGTCAACGAGGCGATGGAGCTGCTCCAGCAGGGAGTCGTCACGAGGTCCGTCATCGAATTCGCGTCCCCCGCCGGCACGACCGGCGCTGCGCCCGCGGCGTGACGGAGGACGCCGACGCCTCGTCGCTCCTGGGCGAGATCGGCCTCCCCGAGCGCTCGTCGTCCACCCTCCCGCGATCCCAGACGGACCTCCTTGCCGACGCCCTCGATGTGCCGGCACCCGGACCGGTGTTGCCGGCGCTCTGGCACTGGGCGTTCTTTCCCCCGCGGGCGGCAACCGCGTCCTTGGGAGAAGACGGCCATCCGGCCCGGCCAGCCGACGGATCCCTCGCTCGACTGCCCCGTCGGATGTGGGCCGGGGGACGGCTGTGGTTCCCAGGCGATCTCCAGATCGACGCGCCCACCGAGCGTCGAAGCCAAGTGGTCTCCGTCCAGCACAAGCAAGGGACACAAGGTCCATGCGCCCTCGTGGTGCTCCGCCACGAGCTCCGCCAGAACACCACGCTGTGCGTGATCGAGGAGCAGGACCTGGCCTATCGCCCTTCGGCAGGCTCCGGGGCCGGCCCCCAGCCCGGCCCGCCCGCGTCCCGATCGATCGTGCGCCCGATCAGCTCCGTCTTGTTGTTCCGCTATGCGGCCCTCACGTTCAACGCCCACCGGATCCACTACGACCTGGCCTACGCCACCGAGGTCGAGGACTACCCCGGCATCGTCGTGCAGGGTCCACTCATCGCGACCCTGCTGGCCGGTCTGGCCACCGCTGATGGGGGCGCGCTCGCCCAGTTCGGCTACCGGGCCACGGCTCCCGCGTTCGCTCCGACCGAGCTCGGGCTGTCCGTGGCAGGGACAGCCGGCGAGCTGGCGCTGGTCGCCACCCGCCCGGACGGGGTCGTGGCCATGTCGGCCACCGCCACCATGCGTTGAGCCCGCGGTCTCCCCCCTCCCTCGGGCGCCACGGCAGGAGCACATGGTAGAGATGGCGCGGCGTGAGCCCTGACGCACCGATCGAGCGGGAACCGTCGACCCTTGTCTGAGCTGAGCCGTGAAGAGCAGGCCATCGTCGAGCTCGTCACCCGGTTCGTCGACGAGGAGGTGCGACCGGTCGTCAACCAGCTCGAGCACGCCAACACCTACCCCGAGGCGCTCATCGAGCAGCTGAAGGCCATGGGTGTGTTCGGCCTGGCCATCCCCCGGCGCTACGGCGGCGCCGGCGTCTCCATGGCTTGCTACGTCCTCGTGTCCGAGGAGATCTCCCGGGGCTGGATGAGCCTGGCTGGGACCTTCGGCGCCCATTCCGTGGTGGCCACGCTCATCCACCGGTTCGGCACCGACGAGCAGCGGGATCGATACCTGCCGCGGATGGCGACCGGCGAGTTGCGAACCGCGATGGCGCTGACCGAACCCGACGGCGGCTCGGACCTCCAGGCGCTGCGCACCGTGGCCCGCCGGGAGGGAGACGGCTACGTCGTGGACGGGACCAAGATGTGGATCACCAACGCCCGTCAGGCCGGGATGATCGCCGTCCTCTGCAAGACCGACACGGATGCCCGACCCGCCCACGCCGGCATCAGCATCCTCCTCGTCGAGAAAGGGCCCGGGGTCAACGTCTCCCGCGACCTCCCCAAGCTGGGCTACAAGGGGATCGAGAGCTGCGAGCTCGCCTTCGCCGACTGCCGCGTACCCGCCGACGCGCTGCTCGGGGGCACCGAAGGACGGGGCTTCTCGCAGATGATGGCGGGCCTGGAGATCGGACGCATCCAGGTGGCCGCCCGCGCCATCGGTGTGGCCCGGGCCGCCTTCGACGACGCCCGGGCCTACGCCCAGGAGCGCCGGACCTTCGGCAAAGCGATCTGGGAGCACCAGTCGATCGGCAACTACCTGGCCGACATGGCCACCAACATCACCGCCGCCCGCCAGCTCAACCTGTTCGCGGCCGAGCGGGTCGAGAGCGGCGCCCGGGCCGACCTCGAAGCCGGGATGTCGAAGCTCTTCGCCTCGGAGATGGCGGCCAAGGTCACGCTCGACGCCATCCGGATCCACGGCGCCTACGGCTACTCCACCGAATATGAGGTCGAGCGCTACTTCCGGGACGCTCCCTTGATGATCGTGGGCGAGGGAACCAACGAGATCCAGCGCAACGTCATCGCCCGACGACTCATCGAGGCCGGCCTCAGCCTCTGACGATCAGGCCGCGCCTCCGGAAGTTGGCCCGTCCCCGTCCGCGACGTGGACGACGGCGTCGAGAGCACGGCACCCCTGCCCGTCGTCGCCCACGAGGAGGGGGTTGAGCTCGACGCTGACCACGCCGGTGTCCGGGTCGGCGACGAGGTCACCGACCCGGACCGCCGCCCGAGCGACCGAGTCGAGATCCATCGGCGACTCGCCTCGAAGGCCGTGGAGCAGGGGCGCGATCCGAAGCGCATCGAGCGCCGCCCGGACCTCGTCGGCGGTGAAGGGCGGCAACAGCAGCTGCACGTCCGGCATGGCTTCCACGTACGTGCCGCCGTCCCCTACGACGACCACCGGCCCGAAGACGCTGTCCTGCCTGGCGCCCAGGAGCAGCTCACGCCGACCCCGCACCATCGTCGCCACGATCACGCCGGGCGCCGCCGGATCGACCTTCTGCAGGGCGTCCATCACCTGGTCGTAGGCGTCAGCGACCTCGCTCTCGGAGCCGAGTTCGAGGCGCACGATGCCGAGCTCGGACTTGTGGCTCGCCGCCGCGGTGCAGCCCTTGAGCACCACTCGAGCACCTCCGAGCTCGTGGAAGGCGGCGACGGCCTCCCCGACGTCCCTGCAGAGGCGATGCTCGACCACCGGAAGGCCGGCGGTGGCGACGAAGGCCATGCTGGCGGCCTCGTCGAGCATGCGGGTAGGGCCGATCCGAGGGACCAGCACGGCCATGGGCCCGCGGGCCCGAGCATCGAGACGACGTTGCCACGCACCCGCGTAGGAGCCGAGGGCGGCGATGGCGTCGACCTCGGTGCGGAAGAGCGGAAGGCCCTTGGCCGTGAACGGGGCCGTGATCCGCTCCGGCATGGGGCACGACACCACCACAGGGATGTCCTCGGCCACGACCGCGAGGTCGACGGCGAAGGCTTCCACGTCGTAGCCCTGGCCCGCGATCGGCAGCGCCAGATGGATGGCATGCACCGCCGGATCGGCCGCCAGCGGTGGGAGCACGTCGGCGAAGAGGCGGGAGTTGCCGATGAGCGCGGCCGTCAGGTCCACCGGGTTGGTGCTCGTCGCGAAGCCGGGAAGCACCGAGTCCAGCGCGGCCCGGGTCTCGGCGGCCAAGGGAGCCACGCCGAGGCCCCAGAGCTCGGCGGCGTCGGCGCTCTGGACGCACGAGGCGCCGGAGTTGCTGATGATCACCACGCTGTTCCCCTTGGGCCGCTTGGGGCGCAGGTGCAGCGCGGTGGCCCGGACCAGGTCGCCCAGGTCGCGGGCCCGCCAGATGCCGTGACGCTCGAGGAAGGCATCGACCACACGGTCCTCACCGGCGAGCGCGCCAGTGTGTGACGCCGCCGCGGCTTCGCCGGCCGGGGTGCGGCCCGCCTTCAGGGCGATCACCGGCAGGTCGCGTTCGAGGGCGACGCGACCGAGCTCGGCGAGCGAGTCGACGTCCTTGACGCTCTCGAGGTAGAGCAGCAGCAGCTCGACCGACGGGTCGGAGGCGGCCAGTACGGCCATCTCCCCCACGCTCACGTCGCTGTCGTTCCCGGTGGCGTGCACCTGGCGGATCCCGATGCCCTCGCTGGCGAGGAGCATGTAGGGCTCGACCGCCATCGAGCCGGATTGGCTCACGATGGCGACCGGCCCGTCGACAGGTGGTACCTCGATGAAGGCGGTCGTGAACGTGAGCACGGTGCCCGTGGCGAAGTTGCACACCCCCATCGAGTTGGGGCCGATGATCCGCATACCGGCGGCGGCCGCCGCCGCCTTCATGTGCCGCTCCCGGAGGAGGCCCTCAGGGCCGACCTCGCTGAACCCGGACGCGATCACGACGGCTACCTGTGTGCCGGCCGCTGCCAGCTCCTCCACCGCCCGGACCGCGCTCTCGCCCGGCACGATCACGAGCGCCACCTCCGGCACCTCGGGGAGGGAGGCGATGTCGGGAAAGCAGACGTGGCCCTGCACCTGGGTGCGCGTCGGGTTGACGGGGAGGATCCGTCCGGCGAAGCCGTTCCTGGCCAGGTGGACCAACGGACGGCCGCCGACCTTGTCGGGATCGTCGGAAGCGCCGATCACCGCCACCGACGCGGGATCGAGGACGGCGTCGAGGCTCACGCTTTGTCATGCTG
This sequence comes from Acidimicrobiales bacterium, assembly GCA_036496335.1. GTDB lineage: Bacteria > Actinomycetota > Acidimicrobiia > Acidimicrobiales > CADCSY01 > JAEKLB01. The sequence goes on along the minus strand of DASXLH010000386.1, from coordinate 61 downwards.
GCACACGTGCTCGACGTCGAGATCCAGGACCGGACGGCTGTCCTCACCATCAACCGCCCCG
>DASXLH010000385.1:0-7835 GCA_036496335.1 Acidimicrobiales bacterium | reverse complement strand
GTCGCGGTCGAGCACCCCCCGCACCTGGGTCCGGGTCGTCTGCACCTTGTCGGACACGATCGAGACCTTCTCGCCCAGGATGGCGTTCAGCAGCGTCGACTTCCCCACGTTGGGCCGCCCGACCAGAGTCACGAAACCGCTCTTCATGACACTGCGCCCCTCCGCAGGCTGCGGGGCTGTGCGTTCCACGCAGGCACAGCGGTCGCAGCCGCGGCTCCGCTGGCGCTGCGCAGCCTCGACAACGGCGACTGGTCAGCCATGTTCACTCACGTCAACTGGCTTGGGGAGCCTGGCGATGCTGACGCGGCCGATGCGGCGGCCGTCAATGTGCTCGGCGGTCAGGCGGTGCCCGGCGACCTCCACCGCCTCGCCCTCGACCGGGACGTGGCCGAGGAGGTTGAACACCAGCCCGCCGATCGTGTCCCAGTCGCCCTCAGGCAGCTCGATGCCGAGCAGCTCGTTGAGCTCGTCGAGGCTGATGCGGGCATCCGCCCGCCACCCGCCGTTGGCCAGCGGCTCGAGGAGCGGTCCCTCGACGTCGAACTCGTCGACGATCTCGCCGACGAGCTCCTCGATGAGGTCCTCCAGGGTCACCAGCCCGGCCGTGCCGCCGTACTCGTCGACCACGATGGCCATGTGCATCTTCTTGGCCTGCATCTCCCGCATCAGCTCGGAGACCTTCTTGGTCTCCGGTACGAAGACGGCCGGACGTAGGAGCGGGCGGACCGAGGCGAAGGCGGTGTGGTCGCGGACGACGCGCATCAGGTCCTTGGCGAAGACGAAGCCCACGATGTCGTCGATCCCGCCGTCGCAGGCCGGGATCCGGCTGAACCCGTTGACGATGGCGACCTCCATCGCCACGTCGACCGGATCGGTGGCGTTCACCGTCACCATGTCCGGGCGGGGCACCATCACCTCCCGGGCCACGGTGTCGCCGAAGTCGATGATCGAGCGGATGAGCGTGCGCTCCTCGGAGTCGATCTCGCCCGACTCGACGGCCACGTCGGCCACCGCCAGCAGCTCCTCCTCCGACACGGCCGGGCCGGCCGCCCGGCCCTTCCCCGGCACGATCACGTTGGCCAGCGCGATGAGGACCCGGGTGACGGCCCGCACCGGGAGCGACGCCACCAGCACCCGCACCACCGGGGCCACGGCCAGGGCGGTGCGCTCCGGGTGCTGCAGGGCGTAGGTCTTCGGGGCGGCCTCGGCCAGCACGAAGATGACGGCCACCTCCAGGACGACGGCGACGAAGATGCCGAACGGGCCGAGGAAGCTCTGAGCCAGGAGCGTCACGAGGCTGGCGGCCACGAGGTGGCAGAGGAGCACGACGAACAGCACCGGGTTGAGGACCCGCTCCCGGTGGTCGAGCATCCGGGACAAACCCTCGGCTCCCTTGCGCCCTTCGTCGGCCAGCGCCTGCACCCGGGCCTTGGGCAGGTGCGTAAGGCTCGTCTCGGCCGCGGCCAGGAAGCCGGCGCTGGCCACCAGCACGACCACGGCGACGACGGCCGCGACCTCGGCGGTGCTCATCCGGAGCGTCCCGCCCAGTGCCGATCGAGGATCTCGCGCTCCCGGGCCTGCATGGCCGATGCCTCCTCCGGCTCGGCATGGTCCATGCCCAGCACGTGGAGCGTGCCGTGGACCACCAGCAGGGCCAGCTCGTCCGGCACGGTGCGCCCGAGCTCGGCGGCGTTGCGGGCGGCCACCGCCGGGCACACCAGGACGTCGCCGAGCAGGACCGGGATCTCCGATACGTCCGGCGGCGAGCGGTCGGGACCTGCCTCCCCGGAGTCCGGCGAACGGCCACCGGGGCCCAGGTCGTCGTCGATCGGGAAGGCCAGCACGTCGGTGGGGCCCTCCGAATCCATGAACCGGACGTTCAGGGCGGCGATGGCCGACTCGTCCACGAAGTAGACGGCCAGCTCACACAGGCCCCTAACCTTCTCCTCGGCCAGGACCGCCTCCGCCAGCTCGGTGTAAGCGGCCAGATCGAGCTCGACGTCGGACTGCTCATCGGCGGAGAACACCACCGGCTCGCCCTCTTGTGGTCCGGGCCGGCGCCGCACCGGCCGGCGGTCAGCCACCGCTGGCGCGGGTCCCGCTCATCGAGCCGGCCTCGTCTGCGAGGCGTCAGCACGGTCGTAGGCGTCGACGATGTCCTGGACGATGCGGTGCCGGACGACGTCGCGGTTGGTGAGCCGCACGAAGGCCAGGCCCTCGATGCCGCCCAGGGTCTCCTCCAGCCCGAACAGGCCCGACCGTCCGGCCTGCACGTCGACCTGGGTGACGTCGCCGGTGACGACCACCCGGGAACCGAAGCCGATCCGGGTGAGGAACATCTTCATCTGCTCCGGCGTGGTGTTCTGGGCCTCGTCGAGGATGATGAAGGCGTTGTTGAGGGTCCGGCCCCGCATGAAGGCGAGCGGCGCCACCTCGACGGTGTTGCGCTCCAGCAGCTTCTGGGCCGCCTCGATGTCGACCATGTCGTAGAGGGCGTCGAAGAGCGGACGCAGGTAGGGATCGACCTTGGCCATGAGGTCACCCGGCAGGAAGCCCAGGCGCTCGCCGGCTTCGACGGCAGGGCGGGTGAGGATGATGCGCTCGACCTCCTTCGACTGCAGCGCCTTGACCGCCGACGCCACCGCCAGCCACGACTTGCCGGTGCCGGCCGGACCGATGCCGAAGGTGATGACGTTGTCGCGGATGGCGTCGACGTAGCGCTTCTGGCCGCTGGTCTTGGGCCGGACGGCGCGGCCCTTGGTGCCCTTGAGGACGTCGTCGGTGAGCACCTCCGACGGCCGCTCGTCGGCCTTCACCATGTCGATCGTCCGGCCCAGGTTGGTGGTGTCGACGGCCTGGCCCCGCTGCAGCAGCAGGACGAGCTCCTCGAAGAGCCGGCCCACCCGCTCGGCGTCGGGCCCGGTGATGCTGATCTCGTTGCCCCGGACGTGGATGTCGACACCCGGGAAGGCGACCTCGACCATGCGCAGGAGCTCGTCGCGGTGGCCGAGCAGCGCCGCCATGAGGTGGTTCCCGGGGACGCTGATCTTGACGTCGTAGGCGGACAAGGTGCCGCTCACGCTACCGGGCCGGATGCCGCCCGGTCAGCGCCGCTCACGGTGCCTCGGTGGCGGGACCGGCCCAGGGAGGCCACGGGAGCCGACGACCGCCGACCACGTGGAGGTGCAGGTGCGGGACCGAGTTGCCGGAGTCGTCGCCGACGTTGAAGACGAGGCGGTAGCCGCGGTCGGTGATCCCGTCGGCGGCGGCGACCTGCTGGGCGGCCAGGAGCAGGTCGGCCACGTCGGCGGCGTCGGCGGCGGTGACCTCACCGGCGTGGGTGATGTGGCGGCGGGGGACGACGAGGACGTGGGTCGGGGCCTGCGGGTTGACGTCACGGAACGCCACGCTGCGCTCGGTCTCGACCACCACCGTGGCCGGGATCTCCCCCGCCACGATGCGGCAGAACAGGCAGTTGGGCTCGGTCTCGCTCACCGGCCCGACGGTATCGGCGGCACCACCAGCCGGTCGCCCGGGAAGAGCAGGTCGGGGTTGGCCGGCACCGGCATCCGGGTGCGGTTGGCGGCCACCAGGGTCTCCCAGTAGGGCGCGATGGCGGCCTCGCTCGCCGGCTGCCCGGTGGCGTCCTCGACGACCCGCCGGGCGATCGACCACAGGTGTTCGCCCGGCCGGACGACCCAGGTGCGCCCCACCGCGCCGCCCGGATCCCGGGTCGGTGAGGTCGCCGGCTCGCCGACGCCGCTGGCGGGTGGCCCCGACGCGTCCGACGCGACGGGCGACGGGGCCGTCCCGCCCGGCGGTCCGGCCAGCGGCGCGGCGGGGGCGGCGGTGGTGGCGGTGACGATGAGGCCGGGGTCGGGCACGGTCAGCGGGATCGTGACGGTGGTGGCCGTCACGATCGACGGACCGATGGGCACCGTCGTGTCAACGGGCGGCGACGACGACGTGGTGGTCGACGACGGCGAAGGCGAGGGCGTCTCGGTCGAGGTCGCGCTCGAGGTCGCGCTCGAGGTCGCGGCCGTGGTCGACGTCGGCGTCGATGTCGATGGGGACGGCCATGGCCGGGCATCGACCGTGATCGGCGGCGGCGTCGCCACCCGCACGGCGCCCCCGCCCCCGCCCAGCCCGGCACCCCCGGCGGCGGCCGCGCCGGCGAGGCCGAGGCCCAACGCACCGTGGACCACGCGCCGCACGATCGGCAGGCCCAGCAGCTCGGACACCTCCACCTCACGCCCACGCCGGGTGGCGGCCAGCCCGAAGGAGACGATGGTGACGGCCAGCAGCCAGACCACCAGGGCGAGCACCACGAGGCGGACCACCGACAGGGCCGCCGCCGGTGCCCCGACCCTCGCCGCCCAGTCGGACCAGCTGGCCGGGTCGGCGAGCGCCGGGCCGACCAAGGAGCCCCGCCCGGCCGCCACCATGGCGGCGATCAGGCCGAGCAGCAAACCCAACCAGGCCAGCAGCGGCGCCACCCGGCGCGTTGCGGCACGGTGGACGGCGCCCGACATCCGCCGATCATAGGCACAGTTTTCGACCCTTTTCATGTCTTCTCCATCATTTCCGATAAGAAGGCGGCGCCATCCGCTCGACGCCGGCGACCCGCGGTCTGCTTCGCTGACGTGATGGGGGGAGCGACGGCCCCGCCGGGAACGGCGGTGGGGTTCATCGGCATCGGCAGCCAGGGCGCGCCCATGGCCGCCCGCATCGGGGCGGCCGGCTTCGACCTTGCCGTCTGGGCCCGCCGGGACCGTTCCTACGACGCGCTGGGTGATGCCCCCCACCGCCGCATGGCGTCGGCGCCGGAGGTGGCCGAGGGCGCCGACGTCGTCTGTCTGTGCGTGCTGGCCGACCGCGACGTCGACGAGATCGGCGATCAGGTCCTCCCGGCCATGCGACCGGGGTCGGCCCTCCTGGTGCACAGCACCGTCCGGCCTTCGACCGTGGTCCGCCTGGCGGAACGGGCCGGGGCCGTCGACATCCTCGACGCCCCCGTCTCCGGCGGCACCCACGCCGCTGCCGCCGGCACCCTGGTGACGATGGTGGGCGGCGATCCCGAGGTGCTCGAGCGGGTCCGCCCGGTGCTGGCCTGCCACAGCGACCGCATCCTGCGGGTCGGTGACCTCGGCTCCGGCTTGATGGCCAAGGCGATCAACAACGGCCTGTTCACGGCGCAGCTCGGCCTCGCCGCCAGTGCCCTGGCCGCCGGCCGACATCTGGGGCTCGACCCCGACCGCCTGGCGGAGGTGCTGAGCGGCTCGTCGTCGAGATCGATGGCCCTCGAGATGATCGCCCGGCTGCCGGACCAGACGACCCTTCCGGGTCAGGTGATCGACCTGTTGACGAAGGACGTCGACATCCTCGACTCCCTCGGCGGGGACGACGAGGACGTCGCCTCAGTCGTCCGGGTCGCCCGGCGCTTCGTCGAACCCGGCTAGCCCCTTCGAGGGTCAGCGGCCGGTCCAGACCGGGGTCCGCTTGGCGGCGAAGGCGGCGGCCCCCTCCTTGGCGTCCTCGCTGGCGAAGGCCGGCGCCGCCTCGGCCCGGATCGCCTTCCACTCGTCGTCGTCGTGCATGCCCTGCTCCCGGAACAGCAGCTCCTTGGTGATCCGCAGGGCGATGGGGGCGGCCTCGGCCAGTCGGGCGCCCATCGCCAGCGCCCGGTCCAACAGCTCCGGGCCGGGCACGACGGCGTTGACGAGGCCCAGGGCGAGGGCGCGCTCGACGCTGAGCCGCTCCCCCAGGAAAGTGAGCTCGGCCACCACCGCCGGCGGCAGCCGGGAGGCCAGACGGGTGGTGCAACCCGCCCCGACCAGCCCCCGGAAGACCTCCGGCACCGAGAAAGAGACGTGGTCGGCGACCACGACCAGGTCGGAGGCCAGCACCAGCTCGAACCCACCCCCGACGGCGGCGCCATTGACGGCGGCGATCACGGGCTTCGGGTAGCACCGGTTGGTGAACACCTCGAGGCCGGGACCGGTGGGCGCCTCCCCTCGGGGCGCCTTGAGATCGGCGCCGGCACAGAACGCCTGGTCGCCGGCCCCGGTGATGATGACGGCCCGCACCTCGTCGTCGGCCTCGGCCGCCAGGAAGGCGGCCCCGATGCCGGCGATGGTGGCGCCGTCGAGGGCGTTGCGGCGCTCGGGCCGGTTGATGGTGACGATGGCCGTGGTTCCGGACCGGGTCAGCTCGACGCTCACGCCGGGACCGTACCGCCCGCGAAAAGACCCGGACCAGCGAACCGGTCCGGGTCTCGTCGGACGAGCGGGCTCAGCGAGCGCTCAGACGACTGCGCCCGAGATCTTCGCCTGCAGGATGGCGTCCTCGTCCATGCCGATCGACGCCAGGACGTCGTCGGTGTCGGCCGCGAACTCCGGCGCCCGGGTCAGCTCCAGCGGCGTGCGGTCGTGCTGCACGGGCGAGGCGATGATCGGGAGCGTCTTGCCGTTGCCGTAGTCGACGTTCTGGACGAAGCCGTTGGCGATCGCCTGCGGGTCGTTCGGCAGCTCGAACGGGAGCCGGACCACGTCCCACTGCCCGGGCTGCTTGGCCAGCTCCTCCTGCCAGTGGGCGAGGGGCTTGGAGTTGAAGGTGGCCTCGAGCTCCGAGACGATGGCCGTCAGGTTCTGGGCCCGGGCCTGCGGCGTGGAGAAGCGCTCGTCGGTGGCCATGTCGCCCCGGCCGATGGCCTTGACCAGACCGTCGAAGTAGAGATCGGGCTGCAGCATGCACAGCGCCACCCACCGGTCGTCGGAGGTCTTGTAGTTGTAGGTCAACGGGTTGAAGACCATGGCCGGGGGCTGCGGCCCGTCGGCCGGAGGAGCCGGGGGGGCCGAGGTGACGCCGGCCACGACCGAGCCCACGATCGCCATCTGCATGCACCACATGGCGGTGCCCAGCAGCGAACCGTCGACCAGGCCGCCCTCACCGGTCTTGGCCTTGCGCACCAGCGCCGAGGCGATTCCGCCGGCCAGCGACACGCCGCTCAGGGAGTCGCCGAAGGCGCCCGAGGGCATGCCCACCGGGCGGGGGTAGCCGGGCGGCGTGACCGCCGCCGACACCGAGCCCCGCGACCAGAACGTGATCGAGTCGTAGCCGCCACGATCCTGCTCGGGACCCTTGGCGCCCTGACCGGTGCCGCAGGCGTAGATGATCTTCGGGTTGGCGCCGATGATGTCGTCGTGGTCGATGCCGAGCTTGCGCCGCACGGGCGGCAGGTAGCGCGTCAGGAACACGTCGGCATCGGCCACCAGCTTGAGGACGATCTCCCGGGCTTCGGGCTGGGTCAGGTCGAGGGCGATGGCCTTCTTGCCCCGGTTCCAGATCTCGAAGTTCTGGTTGACGCCTTCGATGGAAGCGACGCCGGCGTTGACCAGGCCGCGGATCGGGTCGCCGGTCGGCGGCTCGATCTTGATCACCTCCGCTCCCCAGTCGGCGAGCACCGCACCCGCGGAGGGCACGAATGCCCAGGCCGAGATCTCGACCACCTTCACGCCGTCGAGCACCTTGGTCATGAAACGTCCTCCTAGAGCCCCCTGGGGCCGCTCCGCCGCCCGCACCGGGTGCGGCGATCCCGCGGCCGGCGAACCCGCCGGCCTTCGGCGGCGAACCTTAGACGCCCGGTCGCGCCCCGAACAGGGTGCCCAGTTGGCAGAAGATCAGGCCGGGACGACGAATCCGTAGGTGCTGCACAGCCCGTAGGCGTTGATGCCGACGAAGGCCACCACCAGGGCCGCCAGCGTCCAGCGCTGCCACCGCTTGAGCCGGGACATCCGCCCTCCCATGGCCGGCATGTACCACGAGGGCAACAGCTC
>DASXLH010000384.1:0-10919 GCA_036496335.1 Acidimicrobiales bacterium | reverse complement strand
CCGGCGCACAGGAGACCGCCGGCGAGTCCTCCCGCCGCGCCGGCGCCGCGCCGGTCGGTGACGTCGACGCCGTAGGTCGACTCGTACATCTGAGCCAGGCGCTCGAGGCGGCGGGACAGCAGCTCGACCTGTGCCGGGGCGAAGCTGCTGGAGGGCTTCGAGGTGGTCGCCGACGAGCTCGACCTGCACGAGCGGATCGAGGGAGCCGACCTGGTCGTCACGGCCGAGGGCTTCCTTGACGAGCAGTCCTTCGAGGGGAAGGTGGTGGGTGGCGTGGCGGGTCTGGCAGCGGCGTCGGGCGTGCCGGTGCTGGCCGTCGTGGGCCAGGTGCTCGCCGGGGTGCGTGTGCCGGACGGCCTGGAGATCGTCTCCCTGGTGGAACGCTTCGGTGAGGAGCGGGCCACCACCGACACCGTCCGCTGCATCGAGGAGGTGGTGGCGCAGCGCCTGGCGCCGGTGGGCTAGGGGCCGGGCGGCCGGAGGACCTCGCGCAGCGGGGGCCGCTCTCCTTCGCTCAGCTGGAGGGGCGCCTCACCCGGACGGACGAGGACGGGCGCCGCCGGCACCTCGACCCCGGCCCGGACCAGCGCCGTCCGCAGGACCGCCAGGGCCTGCGGGGACAGCTCGTCGAGCGGCCGGTTGCGGTGCACCCGCACCCCGAGGTCGACCTGGGCCATGCGCCCGAGCCCGACCTTGGCGGCGACGTCGATGAGCAGGCCGATGTCGACGCCGTAGCCGCCCACGAACGGCAGCGCCTCGAGCAACGACCGGCGGCCGCCGTACTCGCCGGCCAGCGGCTGGGCGAAGCCGGCCAGGTGGGGGAACAGGAGCGCGAGCACGGGGCGGGCCACGAGCTCGGTGACACGGCCGCCTTCGCGGGCGTACCAGCCCTTCACGAAGTCGATGGTCGGATCGGTGACGAACGGCGCCACGAGGCCGGTGACGAAGCTCGAGTCGAACCGACGCAGGTCGGCGTCGACCCACACGATCACGTCCCCGTCAGCGGCCGCCACCGACTTCCACAGGGCCTCTCCCTTGCCCGTCCGAGGGTCGAGGTGGGGGAGCACGTCGTCGACGCCCAGCACCCGGGCGCCGGCCGCCCTCGCCACCGAAGCCGTCGTGTCGCTCGACCGGTCGTCGATCACGACCACCTCGTCCACGAGCGGCACCCGCTCGACGAGGTCGCGGGCGACCGCCCGGACCAGTTGTCCGACGGTCGCCTCCTCGTCCTTGGCGGGGATGCACAGCGAGATGCGCAGCCCGTCCTTCTGCGCGGCGAGCTTCTCGGCGCTGAAGTCGCGGGCCGCGTAGGCGACCGGGTCAGCCACGGACCGTACGCACCTCGCTCATGGGGGGCATCCTCCCAGACCTCGAGCAGGGTGCGGTTGCGACAGCGGCGGTGAGGTGGTTTCCTGTTAGCACTCAACGACCGAGAGTGCTAACCACGCGCCGGGCACGGCGCCCTGAACCACCCCACGGAGGCAACGTGGCAAAGCTGATCGCGTTCGACACGGAGGCCCGACGCGGCCTCGAGAACGGCATGAACAAGCTGGCCGATGCGGTCCGCGTGACCCTCGGCCCGAAGGGCCGCAACGTGGTCCTCGACAAGAAGTGGGGCGCGCCGACGATCACCAACGACGGTGTGTCGATCGCCAAGGAGATCGAGCTCGAGGACCCGTACGAGAAGGTCGGCGCCGAGCTGGTCAAGGAGGTCGCCAAGAAGACCGACGACGTCGCCGGCGACGGCACCACCACGGCCACCGTGCTGGCGTGGGCCATGGTCCGCGAGGGGCTGCGCAACGTGGCCGCCGGGGCCAACCCGATGGGCCTGAAGAAGGGCATCGAGGCCGCCACCGAGACCGCCCTGGCCGCCATCAAGGCCATCGCCAAGGAGACCGAGTCCAAGGAGCAGATCGCCCAGGTCGCGTCCATCTCGGCGGCCGACACCGAGATCGGTGGGCTCATCTCCGAGGCCATCGACAAGGTGGGCAAGGACGGCGTCATCACCGTCGAGGAGTCCCAGACCTTCGGCATGGACATGGACCTCGTCGAGGGCATGCGGTTCGACAAGGGCTACATCGCCCCGTACTTCGTGACCGATCCCGAGCGCATGGAAGCCGTCCTCGAGGACTCCTACATCCTCCTCGTCGGCTCCAAGGTCTCCTCGGTCCGCGACCTGCTGCCCGTGCTCGAGAAGGTCATGCAGGCCAGCAAGCCGCTGGTGATCATCGCCGAGGACGTCGACGGTGAGGCGCTCTCGACCCTGGTGGTCAACAAGATCCGCGGCACGTTCAAGTCGGTGGCCATCAAGGCCCCCGGCTTCGGCGAGCGCCGCAAGGCGATGCTCCAGGACATCGCCATCCTCACCAACGGGCAGGTCGTCACCGAAGAGGTCGGCCTGAAGCTGGAGAACGTCACCCTCGACCTGCTCGGCACCGCCCGCAAGGTGATCGTCACCAAGGACGAGACCACCATCGTGGAGGGCGCCGGGAGCGACGAGGACGTCAAGGGCCGGATCAACCAGATCAAGTCCGAGATCGAGTCGACCGACTCCGACTACGACCGGGAGAAGCTCCAGGAGCGCCTGGCCAAGCTGTCCGGCGGCGTCGCCGTCATCAAGGTCGGCGCGGCCACCGAGGTCGAGCTCAAGGAGAAGAAGCACCGCATCGAGGACGCCGTCAGCACCACCAAGGCGGCGGTCGAGGAGGGTGTGGTGCCCGGCGGTGGCGTCGCCCTCCTGCGGGCCCAGGCCAAGGTCAACGAGCTGGTGCTGAGCCTCACCGGCGACGAGGCCACCGGGGCCCGCATCGTGTCCCGGGCGCTCGAGGAGCCGTTGAAGCAGATCGCCGTCAACGCCGGCATGGAAGGCGGCGTGGTGGTCGAGCGGGTCCGCAACCTCGATGTGGCCACCGAAGGCCTCAACGCCGCCACCGGCGTGTACGAGGACCTGGTGAAGGCCGGCGTCATCGATGCCGCCAAGGTCACCCGCTCGGCGCTCCAGAACGCCGCTTCGATCGCGGCGCTCTTCCTCACCACCGAAGCGGTCATCGTCGACAAGCCCGAGTCGGGCGGCATGCCGTCGATGCCCGGCGGAGGGGACATGGACTTCTAGTCCGGGGACATGGACTTCTAGTCCACCAGAAAGCAGCGATTCGACCGGGCCTGCGGGCCCGGTCGTCTCGCGTCCGGGCTCTAGCCTCGGGGCAATGGTCCTCACATCCCAGGGATGGGCGGTCGTCCACCTGTTCTGCAAGGTCGGCGCCGGCACCGACGCCGACGCCGTCCGTCTGGCGGTCAAGACGGCGACGGGTGACGACCACCAGGTGGTCACGGCGGTGATGGTGGGGCACAAGGCAGACCTCTGCCTCCTGGGTCTCGGCCCCGATCCCTGGCGGCTGCGGGCCCTGCAGACGGATCTGCAGGCGGCGGGTCTGGTCATCGCCGACTCGTACGTGTCGCTCACCGAGCTGTCGGAGTACTCGGCCAACGTGCCCGATCGCCAGAAGGAGGCCCGGCTCCGGCCGGTCCTCCCACCCGAGGGCATGACGGCGTTCTGCTTCTATCCCATGTCGAAGCGGCGGGTGCCGGGCCAGAACTGGTACGCGGAGCCCTACGAGGACCGGCTCGAGATGATGTACGAGCACGGCAAGTCGGGGCGGACCTTCGCCGGGCGGATCGTGCAGCTCGTGACCGGCTCGACCGGTCTCGACGACCACGAGTGGGGTGTGACGCTGTTCGGCGTCCACCTCGACGATCTCAAGGAGTGCGTCTACACGATGCGCTTCGACCGGGCGTCCACCCACTACGCCGAGTTCGGGCCCTTCTACACGGGCATGGTGGCGCCCCTCGACGAAGCCCTCCGGGCCGTGGGGCTGCCGTGACACCCCTGGTGCTGACATGACGGATCCGGCCGGCCTCGGCACGCTGCGAGCCCGGCTCCGCTCCCTGGAGCGGGTGGTGGTGGCCTTCAGCGGGGGCGCCGACTCGGCCTTCCTGGCCTGGGTGGCGAACGACGAGCTCGGCCCGAACCGGTGCCATGCCGTCACCGCCGTCTCGCCCTCGCTGGCGCCGGAGGAGGAAGCCGACTGCAAGGAGCTGGCCACCGCCTGGGGCCTGCGCTGGACGCCCGTCGTCACCGACGAGCTCGACGATCCGGCCTACCGCCGCAATGACGGGGATCGCTGCTATCGCTGCAAGACCGAGCTGATGGAGGCCCTGCAGCCACTGGCCGAAGCGGAGCAGGCCACCATCGTGCTGGGGGTCAACGTCGACGATCTCGGCGATCATCGTCCGGGCCAGCGGGCCGCGGCCGAGCGGGGGGCGGTGTTCCCCCTGGTCGACGCCGGCCTCACCAAGGACCAGATCCGGGCCCACTCGAAGCTCCTGGGCCTGCGCACCTGGGACAAGCCTGCCGCCGCCTGCCTTGCGTCCCGCGTGCCCTACGGCACGCCGGTCACCCTCTCCGTGCTCACCGAGGTGGCGGCCGCCGAGTCGGCCCTCCGGGCCCTCGGCCTGGGGCAGCTGCGGGTGCGTCACTACGGCGATCTGGCCCGCCTGGAGGTCGATGTCGACGTGCTGGGGGAGGTGGTGGCCCGGCGGGGCGAGGTGGTCGATGCCGTCCGCTCGGCGGGCTACCGGTACGTGACGCTCGATCTCGAGGGCTTCCGCTCCGGCAACCTCAACGCTGCGCTCGGCGACCGCCGGTGAAGGTCGTCGCCCTGGCTCCCGACTTGATGGACCGCTCGAAGCTGGCCGCCGTGCTGCCCGAGGCGGCCTTCGTCGGGGCCGCGTCGCAGCTCCCCGGCGCCGCCGTCGACGCCGATCTGGTGGTGGTCGACCTGGCCCGCCCGGGCGTGCTCGACGTCCTCGACGAAGTGGTGGTCGCCGCCGGCCGGGTCGTGGCGTTCGGCCCCCACACCGAGTCGGCGCTGTTGGCCGCCGCCGACGCCGCCGGAGCCGTGGTCATGCCCCGGTCGCGGTTCTTCGCCGACATCGCCGGTGCCCTCACCTGACCATTGCGGCGCCACCGTCCCCGTTGGCCATCGGCCCGAGGGTCAGTCCTCGAAGCGGCTCCAGCCGGCGTCGGTGATGGGGCGAGGCTCGAAGAAGAGGCAACCCTCGGGGCAGCTGAAGGGCATGTCCTGGTTGGCGGCGACCCGGCAGCGCTGGACGATCTGGTCGGCCGTGACCGTCCTGGTCGAGTAGTGACGGCAGTCGCGACGCACCTCCACCCGCTCTACCGTACGGGGATGGTGCTCGCTCCCGGTGGTCGGTCGTGAGCGCCGAGGCGGCCGAACTGCTCCGACGGCGACGGGCCGTCTCGGCCGACACCTCGCTGCGGGGCCGGTCGCTGTGCACGGCGCTGGCGGCCATCACCGACGAGTGGCTCCAGGCCCTCCTCGACGACGCCACCGGGGGGAACACCGCAGGTCTGGCTCTCGTCGCCGTGGGCGGCTACGGGCGCCTCGAGCTCGCTCCGGGCAGCGATCTCGACGTCTGGTTGCTCCATGACGGCCGCAAGGACGTGCGGGAGCTGGCCGAACGCCTCTGGTACCCGGTCTGGGACGCCGGGTTCAAGCTCGGGCACGCCGTACGGACCCACCGGGAGGCGCTGGCGATGATCGGCGACGATCTCGACACCGCCACGGCCGCGCTCAGCGCCCGTCACGTGGGGGGCGACCCCAGCGTGTCGAAAGCCCTGGCCGAGGATGCCGGCATCCGGTGGCGACGACGTTCGAGCCGGTGGCTGGTCGAGCTCGACCGCCGCGTCAAGGTCCGTCACGAGACCGCCGGGGAGGTCGCCTTCCTGCTCGAGCCCGACCTCAAGGAGGGCCGGGGCGGCCTCCGCGACTGCCACTCGCTGGCCTGGGCCGAGGCGGCCCGGTCGGTGCTGCTCGCCGGCGACGCCGCCACGCTCCACCGGGCCGAGGACGTGCTGCTCGACGTGCGGGTGGCGCTGCACCGGGCCGCGCCCAAACCCACCGACGTGCTCCTGCTCGACCACCAGGACGAGGTGGCCAAGCTCCTCGGGGAGGACGACGCCGACACCTTGATGGCCCATCTCGCCACGGCGGCACGCACGGTGGCATGGGTGAGCGACGAGGTCTGGCGCCGGGCCGAGCGCACCCAGCTCTGGCGCAGCCGGGTCTTCCGGCGCGACCGCTCGCTGGGCGAAGGGCTGCGCCTCCGCAACGGCGACGTCCACGTCGAAGACGACGCCCACCCGAAGACCGACTGCACGCTGGTGTTGCGGGCCGGCGCGGCCGCCGCCGCCGTCGACGCGCCCATCGACCGCATGTCGCTCGACCTGCTGGCCCAGCAGGCGCCGTCGATGCCAGACCCCTGGCCGGAGGAGGCCCGCGACGCTCTCGTGGCGCTCCTGGGCCAGGGTCGACCGGCCATCGCCGTGCTCGAGGCGCTCGACCAGCGGGGCCTCCTGGAGCGCGTCCTCCCGGAGTGGGGGGCGGTCCGCTCGAAGCCCCAGCGCAACGCCCTGCACCGCTTCACCGTCGACCGTCACCTGTGCGAAGCGGCCGCCAACGCCGCAGGGCTGGCCAACCAGGTGTCGAGACCCGACCTGCTTCTCGTGGGCACCTGGCTGCACGACATCGGCAAGGGCTACCCCGGCGACCACACCGAGGTCGGCATGGAGCTGGTGACCCGCATCGGCCGCCGCATGGGCTTTCCGCCCGACGACGTCGACGTCCTGGTCACGATGGTTCGGCTGCACCTCGTCATCCCCGAGACGGCCACCCGCCGGGACCTGGGCGACGACGAGGTCATCCGCACCGCCGCCGAGTCGGTGGGAAGCCTGCAGGTGCTGGAGCTGCTCGCCGTGCTGGCCGAGGCCGACGGCCGGGCCACCGGACCGACCGCCTGGAACGCCTGGAAGGCCGGACTGGTGTCGGAGCTGGTCGACCGGGTGGCGTTCCAACTCCGCGGCGAGGAGGGCGAGGAGCCCCGCCAACCGGGAGGCTTCCCGAGTCGCAGCCTGCTCGAGACCATGAGCACGGGCCGCACGGTGGTCACCACCGAGGACGGCTGGCTGACGGTGGTCGCCCCGGACCGTCCCGGCCTGTTCAGCCGGGTGGCCGGTGCCCTCGCCCTGAAGGGCGTCACCATCTACGCCGCCGACGCCCACTCGGAGGAGGGCATGGCCGCCTCCCGCTTCCGGGTCGAGGCGCCGCCCCGCACCGAGCTCGACTGGGAGGAGGTGATCCGGGACGTGCGTCGGGCGATCGAGGGCCGCCTCGCCATCGACGCCCGGTTGGCTCAACGCTCCCGCACCGCTCGTCGCCCGGCGGGGCTGCGCCTGGTGGGCGAGCCGACCGTGCGGGTCGACAACAACGTCTCCGGCGGCAGCACCGTCGTCGAGGTCCGGGCGCCGGACCGCCCGGGCGCGCTCTACCGGATCACCCGCGCCCTGGCCGACATCGACCTCGACATCCGCATCGCCAAGATCTCGACCCTCGGCACCGAGGTCTACGACACGTTCTACGTGCGCACCGCGGCCGGGGCGAAGCTGGTCGACCGCGACCACGTCCGGGAGCTCGAGCGGGCCATCCTCTACCAGCTCTCGCTCTGACCCCCGGGCCCGAACCCGGTGCGGCAGACGCCGATCCGGGCGCGTGGCGCACCCGGTTCGAGGCAGGGGGCCCCGCCCGTCGACCTAGGGTGGACCCGTGGCCGACGCCTACGCCGAGCATGACCTGCTGCGCTGGAGCGAGACGCTGGCGGGGATCGCCCGGACCGGTCTCGGCTTCACGCAGAGCCTCTACGAGCAGGAGCGGTTCGAGGAGATCCTCAAGGTGGCGGCCGACATCCGCGTCGCTGCCGACCACCCCTTCGACGCCGACCAGCTCGTCCACGAGTGGATGAGCAACGTCGGCGAGGGCGTGGCCGGCTACGCCACCCCGAAGGTGGGGGTGGGCGGCGTGGTCGGCAACGACAAGGGTGAGATCCTGCTCATCAAGCGGGCCGACAGCGGTGTGTGGCTCTACCCGACCGGCTGGGCCGACGTCGGCTACTCCCCGGCCGAGGTGGTCGTGAAGGAGGTGGCCGAGGAGACCGGGATCCTGTGCGTACCGGAGCGCATCATCGGCGTGCTCGATGGCTTGCGAGCCGGCGTCACCCGGGTCCCCCTCTACTCGATCATCTTCCACTGCCGGGCCGTGGGCGGCGAGCTGTCGCCCCATCCGCTCGAGTGCGCCGACGCCGGTTGGTTCACCGAGGACAACCTCCCCACACCCCTCGCCGGCATCGAGCGATGGGGTTCCAACGCCTTCGCCGCGCTGCGGGGTGAGGCGGTGGAGGTGGCCTTCCAGCCGCCCCGCGAGCCGGTGTGGCGGGAGGCGGCCGACCTGGTGGAAGGGGCCGAGCCCGCCGAGCGGGACTGATCGAGCCTGTACTGGGTGCGCCACAGGTCCGGAGCGGGCTTCTGAGGCACCCAGTTCGGGTTTGGGCGGGTTCAGGACGGGTCGGTCAGCTGGTCGAGCAGGGCGCCCACGATCGAGACGGCGCCGTCGGTCCGCTCCCAGTCGTCTCCGATCCGATCGTGGTCGACCAGGCCGGCCGCCTCCGGGGCGATCCCCAGGGCGGCGGTGGCGGCCACCGCCAGCGCCACCGGTTCGACCTCGTCACCGTGGGCGGCGAACACCTCGAGGCCGTCCCAGAGGGCTTCGACCGGGGCATCCGGCTCGTCCCCTCGGGCCACGGCCAGCGCGATCGACGGGAAGACCTCGTCGGTGGCCAGCGTCGCCGGCCGCCGGTAGCCGGCGACCGGGTGCAGCCGCCACTCGAGGGTGATGCCGGCCGGGCCGTCGTCACGGAGCCAGACCTGCGAGCCGTTGACGTAGGCGTCGAGCGGCTCGCCGAAGCGGTCGTCGAGGGCGACCACCAGCTCCGGCGTGATCCGCCACACACAGGCGGGGGTGAGGACGGCCGGCTCCCCGAGCCCGGGCCGTCCTTCGGCCCGATCCCCGTCGGGTGGGCCGCCGCCGTTCACTCGCCTTGCTGCTCGCGCAGGAAGCGCTCGACCTCCTCGACCAGCGATGCCGTAGAGGGCACCTCCTGCTCGTCCTGGTAGTGCGCCTCCAGGCGGTCGAGGTACTCGGACATCTCGGCATCGCCGGAGACGACCTCGGTGATCTGGCGCTCGTAAGCGGCCGAGGCGATCTGCAGATCCGTGGTGCTCACCGGGACGTCGAGGATCTCGGCCACCCGGTTGACCAGGGCCAACGCCGCCTTGGGCGAGGGGGCGGCGTGGACGTAGGTCGGGACCGACGCCCACAGCGACAGCGAGGCGATGCCGTGGCGGCGGCAGGCGTCGTGGATCACTCCGACGATGCCGGTGGCGCCCTCGTAGCGAGACGCGGCGAAGCCGAGGCGGGCGCCGAGGGCGGGATCGGTGGCGCTGCCACTGACCGGCACCGATCGGCTGTGGGGCACCTCCCGCAGGTTGGCGCCCAGGGTGACGAACAGATGGGCGTCGAGCCGGTCGAGGATGCCGAGCATCTGCTCGCAGTAGGTCCGCCACTTGAGATGGGGCTCGACGCCCAGCGCCAGCACGCACGGCCGGCCACCGACGACGCCGTGCCAGAGGTCGGTCGAGGGCCAGATGATGTGGCGTTGGTCGTTCTCGTCCAGCCTGGCCTGCGGACGGGTGGCCGTGAAGTCGAAGAACTCCTCGGCATCGATCTCGGCGAGGGGATCGGGGGTCCACCGGTCGCGCAGCCAGCGCACGGCGGTGGAGGCGGCGTCACCGGCGTCGTTCCACCCCTCGAAGGCGGCGATCACGATGGGGTTGTGCAGCTCCGGCTCGTCGGCCCAGCGAACGTGGTCCATCGGGCGGATGCTACCGGCCGCCCTAAGATCGCCCGCCGTGCCCGTGACGGTCGAAGAAGCCACCGAGGTCTCCGACGAGCTGGTCGAGGCCATCGCCCGGCTCCTCCCGAACCTGTCGAGGTCGGCACCGGCACCGACGGCGGTCGAGCTGGCCGAGATGGTCGACGCCCCCGGGACGATCCTGCTGGTGGCGCGTGGGGACGAGGGGCGGATCGTCGGCACCCTCACCCTCGTCGTCTTCCGCATCCCGACCGGGCTGCGGGCCTGGATCGAAGACGTGATCGCCGATCCCGCCGCCAGCGGTCAGGGCGTCGGGCGGGCGCTGAACCAGGCGGCGATCGACGAGGCCCGCCGGCGCGGCGCCCGGACGGTCGATCTCACCTCTCGCCCATCCCGGGAGGCGGCGAACCACATCTACCGGTCGATGGGCTTCGAGCCACGCGACACCAACGTCTACCGCTTCCCCCTCGACGCCGGGTGACCCATCTGCCCTACCAGAGGTAGAAGTACGAAGCTCAGCGTCAGCTTGCCGGATGAGGATGTCGAGTTCCTCGACGGCTACGCCACTCGCAAGGGGATCGGTTCGCGGTCCGCGGCCGTCCACCGAGCCGTCCGGTTGCTGCGGGCCTCGGAGCTCGGGCCGGCGTACGAGCAAGCCTGGGACGACTGGGCCGCGAGCGAAGACCGGGAGCTCTGGGACTCGGCGACCGGCGATGGATTGAGCTGAGGTGCTGCGAGGTGAGATCCGCATGGTCGATCTCGACCCGTCGCGTGGAGCCGAACCGGACGAGCGGCGTCCGGCGGTGATCGTGAGCAACGACGGCGCCAACGCCGCGGCGGCGCGACTCGGCCGCGGGGTCATCACGGTCGTGCCGGTGACGTCGAACACGTCCCGCCTCTACCCGTTCCAGGTCCTGCTCGACGCGGCGACGACCGGCCTCGATCGCGACACGAAGGCGCAAGCGGAGCAGGTTCGTTCGATCGCCGTCGGGCGGGTCGGCAACCTTCTCGGCTCGCTCAGCGGCGAGCTCGTCACGGCGCTGGACGAGGCCCTCCGGCTCCACCTCGCGCTGTAG
>DASXLH010000383.1:0-3056 GCA_036496335.1 Acidimicrobiales bacterium | reverse complement strand
GTGGACCACGGCCACTTCGGCGTCGGTGGCGGCCCGGGCCAACCGTTCGGCGATGGCCGGTTCGGCGATCCGTCCGGTCTCGGTCGCCCACGCCGCGGTCCGCTGCACCAGCCGCTCGAGGTGGGCCCCCCAGTTCGTGCCGTGCTCGTAGCTGAGCCCGATCCGCATCACGTCCCACCCGCCGTCGACCTCGCCGATCCGCATGGCGTCGGGCACCCGGACGTCGTCGTAGAACGTGATGTTGGTGCGCTCCCCGCCGAGGGTCTCCACCTTCTGAACCTCGAAGCCCGGCGCGTCGGTGGCCACCAGGAACATCGTGAGCCCCTTGTGCTTCGGCACCTCGGTGTTGGTCCGGGCCAGCAGGAAGACATAGGTCGCGATGTGGGCCATCGTCGTGAACATCTTCTGGCCGTTGAGGATCCACTCGTCGCCGTCGCGGACCGCCCTCGTCTTGGCCGCGGCCACGTCAGAGCCGGCGTCGGGCTCCGACCAGCCGAGGGAGAGCAGGATCTCGCCGCCGAGCACGCGAGGGATCACGAGCTGCCGCTGGTCGTTCCTTCCGACGTGACGGATGGCGTTGGCGGCGGTCATCGTCAGGCTCATCCCATCACGGGGTGCGCCGGCCAGGAAGAGCTCCTCCTCCAGGACGTTCATCTCCCACGGACCCCAGCCGAGGCCGCCGAGCTCCTCGGGCCACGATGCTGCGATCCAGCCCCGCGCCGCCATCGCACGGTGCAGGCCCCAGTCGTGGTGGGTCCCCGTCTCCTCCACCCGGCGGCGGACGTCGTCGGTGACGTGCTCGGCAAGGAAGGCCCGCACCTCGGTGCGGAAGGCCTCGGCCCGATTGCTGGGCGTGAAGTTCATCTCCGGCTCCCGAAGAGCTCGGTGCCGAGCTGCGCGTAGCCGGCTCGTGGATCGCCGGCGACCACCGACCAGGCCTTGGCCCGGCGATAGTGCAGCTGGATGTCGTACTCCAGCATGAAGCCGTACCCGCCGTGGACGTGGAGGCTGTTGCCCGTCACCCGGTTGGCGATCTCGCCACCCCAGAGGTAGGCCATGGCCGACAGCCGGTCGGCCGACGCCGGATCGTGGTCGACCGCCCAGGCCGCCTTCCGGGCCAGGAGCTGGAGCCCTTGCACGTCGGTGGCGTCATCGGCCAACCGATGGGCGATCGACTGGAAGGCGGCGAGGGGCTTGTCGAACTGCTCACGCTGCTTGGCATAGGCCGTGCCGATCTCGAGCGCCCGGGTCGCGATCCCCGACAGGACCGATGCGGCCAGCACCTGCCAGTCGGTGACGGCCAGGTGGCGCAGCCGGGTGGCCTCGTCGCCCCGGGCGATGACCTCGACATCGCCGGCGACCGGCCGGTCGGCCCAAGGCATCGACGCCATGTTGGCCATCGCCGGTGCGTCACCCGTGACCAGGACGAGGGCACCGTCGACGGCGGCCACGACCCCGGACGCGATGGCGCCGGCGGGGACGAGCCGGGCTACCCCCTCGACGGCGGGCCGGACGGCGAAGGTGATCACCTCGCCGCCGTGGGCCCGTGCGAGCGGACCCCGGGCGTCGGCCCGAGCCAGCAGCCGAGCGGCGATCGACGTCTCGACGAAGGGGATGGGCGCCAGGTGCCGCCCGACCAGCTCGGCGACCAGGCCGAGGTCGGACATCGAGGCGCCGCCACCCCCGACGCTCTCCGCCGTCGCCATCATGGGAACGCCCAGCTCCACGGCCTTGTGCCACAAGGCCGGATCGTGGCCGAGCGGCTCGGCCCGCCGGACGGTCGACGGGGGGCACTCCTTCTCGAAGAAGCCGCCGAAGGCGTCCACGAGGGCGGACTGGTCGTCCGTCAGCTCGAGGTCCACCGTCCTCCTTCCCCGGGTCGGACACGTCTCGCGGGTGGGGGCCCGGGGAGCGTAGAGCAGTTACCCTCCGGCCGTGCGAGCCGCCCTGTACCACGGCGTCGGCGACGTCCGGCTGGCCGAGATCGACGAACCGGTGGCGGGTCCGGGTCAGGTCAAGATGCAGGTCTCCTTCAACGGGCTCTGCGGCACCGATCTCCACGAGGTGTTCGACTCCCAACGGGCGATCCCGAGCGAGCCGCATCCGTTGACCGGGGCCAGGGCGCCACTGGTGCTCGGCCACGAGATCGGCGGCACCGTGGTGGCGGTGGGATCCGGCTGCGAGGACGTGGCGGTCGGAGCGCTGGTGGCGGTCGAGCCGCTGCACCGGTGCGGGGCCTGCCGGTCCTGTCTCGCCGGCAACTTCAACCTCTGCGACCGCCTGGCCTTCCACGGCCTGTCGACCGGGGGCGGTGGGCTCTCGGAGTTCACCGTCGTGCCGAAGGAGATGATCCACGCCGTGCCGGCCGGGGTCACGCCGCAGGGGGCGGCGATGGTCGAGCCCTTGTCGGTGGCCTGGCACGCCGTGACCCGCGCGGAGGTGCAGACGGGCCAGTCCGCCGCCGTGCTCGGCGGGGGCCCGATCGGCATCGGGATCTACCTCGCGCTCCGGCTGCGTGGCATCGAGGCCCTGGTGGTGGAGCCCTCGGCCGATCGCCGGGCGGTGCTCGCCACCCTCGGGGCCACCGTGCTCGACCCCGCGGAGGGCCCGGTCGCCGGGCAGCTCCTCGACGCCACGGCCGGACGGGGCGTCGATCGCTGCTTCGAGACATCGGCGTCGGTCGTCTCGCTGGAGAGCGCGCTGGCGGCCACGGCCAAGCACGGCGTCGTCATGCTGCTCGCCTCGCCCCGCCAGCCCCTGCCGCCCGTCCTCGGTCTGGCCCTGGCCAAGGAGCTGGACATCCGGACGACCTACGGCTACCACGGCGACTTCCCGGTGGTGATCGACGCGGTGGCCGCCGGCCTGGTCCCGTTCGACGGCTGGGTCACGACGATGCCGATGAGCCGGCTGCACGAGGCGCTCGACGAGATGCACGCCGGCCGCTTGCTGAAGGTGCTGATCGACCCGACGGCTTGAACGACCGCCGATGACCCTTGGCGCCTAGTACGCGTCGAGGACCGACTCCAGTCGCTTGGGCGGCGGCAGCGTGCCTGGGT
>DASXLH010000382.1:0-3940 GCA_036496335.1 Acidimicrobiales bacterium | reverse complement strand
TGATGGTATCACTCCCTCATCAGTGATACCATCACCACGCCGGTTGGCGTTCGCGGTGCACAGGTGCTGTTGATACGTCTGGGTCACATAGCTCCAGGGGAGGCCGGCACCGTTCCACACCCCGTCGACCACCTCGTCGAGGGTGACCGCCCGGCCGAACTCGCGATTGAGATCGGCCAGACGGTCAGCGACGAGCAACGTGAAGTAGCCGGCGCCGCCTCGCTCAGGCAACATCGCTGACGACGGGCATGCGGTCCAGTACGGATTCGGTCACGCCCCGCAGACGCACGAGGGTGTCGCGGTACTGGCCGGCGAGGGGGTCGACGAGGGGAACGTCGAGGACGCTCAACGCATCGATGAGCGCCTCGGCTCGCTTCATCGTGCGGGCCATGGCCTGGTTGGTGCGCAGCTTCGGTGGGGCCCCCTGCTCGGTGGGCGTGATCTCGTCGAGGATGGCGGCGACCGCGTCCATGGCGCCCCGCTCCGAGCGGGTCTCTCGCACGGCGTCGACGATCTTGTCGGCCCACGGCCGGTCGAGCTTCTTCACCCGGCCCGCGGCCACCGCGTCAAGGACGGCATTCAGAGGGGCGTCGAGGGTGATGTCAGCCAGCTTCTCGGCCACGAGCGGCCTGATCTGTGCGGCTCCTTTGTGTTCGCCGGCCCGGGCGGTGAACTCGGAGCGCTTGCGGAACTTGCGGGCCCATTCCGGTGTGCGGCCCAGACGGCGGGCGATTTCCGCGTCGACGAACCCGGCGTCGAGGAAATCGGACGCACACGCCTCCAACTCGATCGAAGAGAGGCGGGCACCGCCCATCATGTTGATGGTGGCTCCGATGGCCCGGGCCCGTTTGCCGTCAGCCGGCTTGATGAGGTAGGCGGGGAAGCTCGTCCACCCGTTGCGGCGAGCGGCGGCGGCGCGGGTGTTGCCGTCGATGATGGCGTGATCGTTGGCGGCGAGCACGATCGGTGGGAACACGGCACCATTGGACATCTGCAACGCGTACTGCTCGACGTTCTCCTTGGGGGCGCGGTGTTCGCTGTTGCGGACCTGCGAGTAGTCCTTGGTCTGAATCTCGCTCAACTCGACGCCGTCGACCAGCTCGTAGGGGACGTTCCACTCGTCGAGTAATGCTTCGAGTGCGATCCAGCGCGTAGCTTCCATGGTCATGACTGCCAACCTTTCCTTGGTGGTCTAGGCCCCGGTCGGCGGTCTAGTCGCTGGCCGGGGCTGCTCGATCCGTCGACAATGTCACGCCTGTCTGTTGGTTGTCAACAGTGAGGTTGGCGTCACCCTTCGTGGCCGGTCGCTAGCCAGCGACAAACGCGTAGGCGAAGCAGGCCAGCCCGGCGGCGATGAGCACCGAGGTGATCGGCCGCTTGATGGCGACCACGTCGAGGCACACGAGCAGGTCCAGCACACCGGCCACCGCGAACAGGATCACGGCGGCGACGAGCCAGAAGTTCGAGACGGTCATTTACACTCCCTGCGTCTGCGAGTAGGTGCCCGAGGGGGCTTGGAAGTTGGCGAGGCGGCCCCGCTGACGGCGCGACAGGTCGGCGACGTTGGTGGCGTTCTGGTCGAACACGGCGCCCAACTGCTCGCCCTGGGTCATGCCCGGGCCGGTGTCGCCGATGATCTGGCCGGTCACCTGTTTCATGCCCGCCAGTTGCCCGAAGCCCTGGGTGGCCTGGTCGGCGGTGACCCCCATGCCGGCCAGCCGCTCGGCCGCGGCCCGGTCGATGTCGCCGAAGCCGGTGCGGGTGCCGATGCCGGCCAGGTTGGCCGCGGCGGCCTGGCGCTGGAGGATGGGTAGGGCCTTCGACTCGTCGAGGAAGTAGGCCAACTGGTCGCCGGTCGACACCCCGTACAGGCGGGCCCACGCCTTGTCCTCCTCGGGTTGGGCGTTCATGCGTTGACTGGCCAGTTGCACGCGGTCGGAGAGCTCGGTGACCGACACGTCCTTGGCGATGAAGTCGGCGAAGTCGCTGGGCTGGTCGTAGAACGTCTTGGGCAGCCCGTAGAAGGAGAACAACTGGCGGGCCGACTGCTCGTAGTTGAGGTAGTCGGCCTCGGTCATGGGGGTGAGCCCGGCGGCCTGACGGGCGACGTTGCCGGCGAAGCGCTGCTTGTACTGGTCGGTCTGGCGCATCTCGTAGACGATCTGGTCCATCGAGGCGCCGCTCGTGAGCTTCTGCCATGCCCAGTCGGTGAGCCCGCCCAGGCCCCAGCCGTCGAGCATGGTGCGCAGCGAGGCCAGGGCGCCCTGGTCGCTGGCGGACAGCGGGGCGGCCGGCGTCGCGGTCGCCGCGCCGAGCCGGCCGGCCCCGGCGAGCGACGACACCGCGGCGCGTCCTTCGACCGTCGTGCGCAGATCGTAGGAGGGAGTGGGGTAGATGGTGTTGCCCGGGGCCCACGCCTGCTCGGCCGCTTGGCGTCCGGCGATACGCGGATCCAGGCCCGGGATCGGGATGTAGTTGTCGCTCGCGTACTCGTTCTGCCCGGGTACGTACTGCCCGACCGTGGGACTCATGTTGGTGGTCATGCCGGTGTCCCCTGGTAGGTGCCGAAGGCCTTGCCCAACTGGGCGGCGAAGGCGTAGGTCTGCGCCCGCGCCCCCGCGGTGTTCTGCCAGCCGAAGTTGGGGTCGCTGCGTATCTTCTGCTGGAACTGGTCGAGCGACAGCACGTTCTTCGCCCCGGTCTTCGGATCGATGCCGGTGAGGGCGCCGTTCCATTTCGGGTCGGCGAAGGAGATCGAGTTGGCGTCGATCCCCAGGTTGTCGACCGCGTTCTGGATGTAGGGACTGGCGAGGGTGTTGACGGTGAGACCCCGGTCGAGCCCGTCGGAGAAGGCGGGGTACAGCCCCTTGGCCTGGGCGACGAGGATCTGGCGCAGGTCCTCGGTGGTGGCGGCCCCCGTGGCGATCTGGTTCGTCCAGTTGTCGACCGCGTCGTTCGACAGGGGCACCCCGTAGCTCGAGGCGGTCTGGCGCACCGTCTGATGCGTCGTCGAGGTGCCGAGACTGCCCTCACGCAGGGATTCGGCGCCGATGGCGTGGTCGATCTGGAGGTCGCTCATGTTCAGGCGCAGGGCCGTGACGGCGAGGTCGTGAAGATGGCCGGGGTTGATCGAGTAGCCGCCCTGGTTCGCCCGGTCCTGGATCTTGGCCATCTCCGATTGGATCTCGGAGTTCTGGGTGGCCGGGTCGTTGATCATCTTGGCGTCGAAGAGGCGCGCCGACTCCTGGGTGGTCTTCCACCAGTCGGTGCCCTGGAGGGCGGCCTGCAATCGCTCGGGGGTCCAGTCATCGGTGGGGTCGAGGGGATCGCCCACCGATTGGCGCAGGATGTCGCCGACGACGGGCATATCGAGGAACGCCCCCATCCATCCGAGCGCGCCGCGGATGGCGTCTTCTTTCGGGTCGCCCGACACGAAGCCGTCGCCGTGGACGTCGGCCACGACCTGGTTCTGCACCGCCCCCGACGTCTCGCCGCCCTTCAAGGTGGTGACCGGGGTGGTGTGCGACGCCTTGACCGAGCCGGGGCCCTCGTAGCCGTAGTGCCACGGCTCGCGGGGGGTGTTGGCCACGAAACCGTACTTCGACGCGTTGGCCTGCAGCCAAGCCAGGACCTGAGGGCCGCCCTTCACGTCGACGGCCTGTCCCCAGCCGTGCTCCGAGGTGCCCGGGGCGGCGCCGAGCCCGCCCTGGGAGTAGAGGCCCTTGCGGTTGACCAGGTCGACCTGCTGGGCGTAGGAGCGGTAGGAGTCGGTGACCCCGAGCGGTATCCCCTGCGCCTGGGCGTCGGCCAGCATGCGGTTGTAGGCGGCCGCCGCGTTGGCCTCCAACATGCCGCCGGGAATGGCGACCAGCTGGTCGGAGGGGATCTTGCCGTTGGCGTAGTTGGCGACGTTCGACGAGGGGATGGACTTGGGGGCCGC
>DASXLH010000381.1:0-1862 GCA_036496335.1 Acidimicrobiales bacterium | reverse complement strand
GTCCTTGGGCGGCAGGACCCGCGACAGCGGCTTGAGTGGGAACACCAGCCCGCTCGACGCGCTCTGAGAAGACCCCGGCACCGCGGTGGTCTTCGTCGTCGTGCGCACGACGCCCAGCAGCGCCGCCGAGGTGCGGTTGCCCACCGTCCCGCTGGCGGGGTTCAGATTGTTGGCGACCTGGAACCGTTTGACCGCTTGCTTGGTGACCGCGTCGAAATGACCGGTGACCGGGACGACGAAGCCCACGTCGGACAGCCACGTCTGCAGCGTCGACACATCGTTGCCGTGGCACCCCATCCGCAGCGTTCGGGCGAAGACCGCCTTGGCGTCAGGATCGACGATCCCCGTCGGATTGCTCGCTCCCACCAAGCCGACCCCGCCCACCCCACCAGAGCTCGCGGCCGCGGCGGTGCTCGCGGCACCGAGCACCGCCAAGGCGGCCACGAGCAGGAGCCGACTGACCAGTCTCATCCCACCCCGGGGTTCGACATCGACCAGTCCGCATCCTGGCCCGGACGCGGTGTGGGGGCGCAGCGGTCGATGAAGTGGGTGGATATAGGCACGGCCAGTCGGCCCTGGTGGGGGCGATCCAGCACATCGGGCGCCTGGTGCCTGCGGGGTTAGCTGACGGGCTCGCGCTGTGACGACAGCGCTTCCCATGGAGCACCATGGGACTCGCCCCACCTACGTGGGTCCCCCGCTCTCCGGGACGGCGGTCCGGAGATTCGGCGTGGCGGCAACCTACCAAAAACGCCGGCCACCGAGGAGAAAATCCGAGCGGATTTAGGCGTCTTTATGTGCGGGATCCGCGATCCCGTTGCGCCGCCGCTCCTCAATCGTCGCCTTGATGCGATTGACGGTGTCCTCGGACATGCGGCGGATCTCCCAATGCGTCAGCTTGATGAGCCGCATCGGGGAGCTGGCGATGACGTCGGCGTTGCGCGGCCGGCGCTCGAGCAGTCCCATCTCCCCGATGAGGTCGCCGGCGCCCAGCGAGGCGATCTTGTCGCCGCCCTGGATGACGTCGGCGGTCCCCTCCTCGATCGCGATGAGCTCGACTGAGTAGTCGCCCTCCTTCATCAGCATCTGCCCCTCGGCGGCGCTGGTCTCGGTCGCGAAGGCCGCGAGGCGCTTGGCTTCGTCCTCAGACAGCTCCGAGAAGATGGGGATCGCGGTCAGGCGGGCTGGGTCCATGGCGCAGATCCTAGAGGGCCTGGACCTCGGAGGTGACCTCGCTCACCGAGGCCTTGGCGTCGCCGAACAGCATCGAGGTCTTGGGGTCGTAGAACAGCGGGTTGTCGATGCCGGCGAAGCCCGATGCCATCGACCGCTTGAGCACGATCACCGAGCTTGAGCGGTCGACCTCCAGGATCGGCATCCCGTAGATCGGGCTGCCCGGCTCGTTCTTGGCCGCCGGGTTGGTGACGTCGTTGGCCCCGATGACCAGCGTCACGTCGGTGCGCGGGAACTCCGGGTTGATGTCGTCCATCTCGCGGAGCAGGTCATAGGGCACGTCGGCCTCGGCCAGGAGCACGTTCATGTGCCCGGGCATCCGGCCGGCCACCGGGTGGATCGCGTACAACACGCGCACACCCTTGGCCTCCAACAGCTTGGCCATGTCCTTGACCGCGTGCTGGGCCTGGGCCACGGCCATCCCATAGCCGGGCGCGACCACCACCAGACGGGCGTACGCCAGCTGGATGGCCACGTCGGCGGCCGAGGTGGAGCGGACGGTGCGGTCCCCGTCGCCCCCTCCGCCGGCCGGGGCGGCCACCTCGCCGCCGAATCCACCCGCCACGATGGCCGGGACCGAGCGGTTCATGGCCTTGGCCATCAGGTTGGTCAGGATCGTTCCCGAGGCA
>DASXLH010000380.1:0-2689 GCA_036496335.1 Acidimicrobiales bacterium | reverse complement strand
TCGGCACCGAAGGCGCCGAGATCGGTCGGAGGTGACCTATCCGCTGAGTCTCTTCGCGACCAGCTCACGGCACGGCCGTCAAGGAGCCCGACGCCACCGCCAGGAGGCGCCGGGCCTTGAGCTCGGTCTCGGCCCACTCGCCGGCCGGGTCGGAGTCCCAGGTGACGGCCCCGCCGGTGCCCAGGTGGACCTGGCCGTCCTCGAACCAGAAGGTCCGGATGGCCACGTTGAGGTCCCCGGTCCGGGCGTCGGCGTCGACCCACCCGATGGCGCCGCAGTAGGGGCCCCTCGGCACGGGCTCGAGCCGGTCGATCACGGACATGGCCGCCAGCTTGGGGGCACCGGTCACCGAGCCGGGCGGGAAGGTGGCGGCGAAGAGCTCCGGCCAGCCGATGCCGGGCCGCAGCCGGCCGCGGACCGTGGAGACGAGGTGCACGAGCCCGGGGTGGTGCTCGACGGCGCACAGGTCGGGCACCGTGACGGACCCGTACTCACAGACGCGGCCGAGGTCGTTGCGCACCAGGTCGACGATCATGACGTTCTCGGCCCGGTCCTTGTCGAGGAACCGGTCGGCGCTGACCGCCGTCCCCTTGATGGGCTGGGACTCGACCACCTGGCCGACCCGGCGCAGGAAGCGCTCCGGCGAGGCCGAGGCGACGTGGATCCCCTGCGCCGGTAGCCGCACGACGGCGGCGTGGGGCGCCGGGTTTCCCCCCGCCAGGGCGCTCGCGAGGGAGACGGCGTCGGCATCGGGAGGGAGCGGGGCCGAGAGGCGCCGGGTGAGGTTCACCTCGTAGACGTCGCCGCTGGCGATGTCGTCCCGGATGGCGGCGACGGCGGCCTCGTACGCGCCTCGGTCGAGGCTGGTTCGCCATGCGTCCCGGGCCGGTCCCCGCCACGTCCGGGCCGGACGCCCCGACATCGGACGGGTGTGCGCGAAGCGGGCACAGACCGGTGGCCCCCCGTAGGGCGCGACGACCACCCAGAACCCGGTCCCGTCGAGCGCGCCAAGGTCCGTGGTGACGTCGCGCAGCCCGGTGGCGAGCCGTCCTCCGACCGCGGCGACAGGAGGAAGGTCGGGCATCACCACGCCCGGGGAGGGTAGAGGGCGCGCCGGGGCTGCACCCCTGGGGGCGCCCCGGTTCCGAAGGCGGGCCCGTCTACGCTCGCCCGCCGATGACAGCTCCGGAAGGCGTCAGCTCCGCTGGCGCCCACCGGTCGTGGACCCAGCGCCTGCTGATCCTGTTCAACCTCTCGGTGATCGTCGTCCTCCTGGCCGGCGCCGCCGGCATGGGCTGGTTCTACCTGCGCTTCAACCGCATCCCCCGCATCACCGTGCACAACCTCACGGAGGCGCCGAAGGGCCAACCGCAGAACTACCTCCTGGTCGGGAGCGACACGCGCGACTTCGTGGACCCCGGGAGCGCGGACGCCCGGGCGTTCGGTGGTCAGGACGTGTCGAGCGGGTCGGGCCGGTCGGACACGATCATCATCGTGCGGGTCGACCCCGTCACCAACCACGCGTCGATGGTGTCGTTCCCGCGCGACCTGTGGGTGCAGATTCCCGGCCACGACCACGCCAAGATCAACACCGCCTTCCTGGGTGACGCCAAGGCCGGGCTGAGCGGGCCGGAGCTGCTCATCGCCACCATCAAGCTGAACTTCGGCATCGACATCAACCACTACGCCCAGGTCGACTTCGCCGGGTTCCGGGGTCTCGTCGACGCCGTCGGCGGCGTCACCGTCTACCTGCCGGCCCCGGTCCGCGATCACGACACGACGGTCTCCCCGCCCCGGAACGAAACAGGTCTGGACATCCGCCAGACCGGTTGCGTGCAGCTCAACGGGACCCAGGCGCTGGCCTATGTGCGCAGCCGCCACTTCGAGAGCCTCCAACCGAATGGGAAATGGAAGGCCGACCCGACCGGCGACTTCGGCCGGATCACCCGCCAGCAGGACTTCATACGGCGCGCCGTCAACAAGGTGATCAGCGAGGATCTCTACAACCCGATCAAGCTCGACCAACTCGTGGGGGCGGCCACGAACAAGAACTTCCTCACCCTCTCCGACTCGCTGAAGATCCCTGACCTCGTGAAGCTGGCCAAGGGCTTCAAGTCGCTCTCGGCGGGAAACCTCACCCAATATCAGATCCCGGTGAAGGTCGATAGCCACGGCGCCCAGTCCACCGTCGACTTCGAGGACGGGACCACCCCCGAGCGTGAGGCGATCTTCGACGTGTTCCGGGGGATCGACCCGAACGCGCCGGTGGCGCCCCCGGCCCCCTCTTCGGTCACGGTCCGCGTTCTCAACGGGAGCGGCGTGGCCGGCCAGGCCGGCGACGTGGCCGTGGCCCTGCGGGCCCGGCAGTTCGGCACGCTCGACACCGGCAACGCCGCCCGCACCACGGACACGGTGATCAAGTACGGCTCCGGCCAGGAGGCCAAGGCCCAGCTCCTGGAGCGGTACCTGGTCTCGGGGGCGAAGCTGGAGTCGCAGCCCACCCTGGAGGGCGTCGACCTCCTGCTGGTGACCGGCACCGACTTCTCCGGCGTGCTCACCACGCCGCGTGAAGCGGCCGCGGCGCTGCCGACCTCGACGACCACGACCACGGCCCCGCCGACCTCGACCACCCTCGCCGGCACGACCGCGGAGTCATCAGTCCCTCCTTGCTGAACCCGGCACACCCCAA
>DASXLH010000379.1:0-10207 GCA_036496335.1 Acidimicrobiales bacterium | reverse complement strand
CGCTCCCGGCGGGCGATCTCCTCCTCCAGCTCCGCGAGGCGGACCTCGGCCGCCGTCAACATCGCCGCCGCGGTGGCCTCGGCGTCGGCCAGGCGGGCGGTGGCCGCCTCCTCCACCTCGGCGATGCGGGCCGACGTCGACGCCTCCACCTCGGCGATGCGGGCGGAGGTGGACGACTCGACGTCTGCCAGCCGGGCCTCGGCCGTCGCCTCGGACTCGGCGAGGCGGCCCTCGGCCGCCTCGTCGGCCTCCCGGATCCGGTCGGCCTTGGCCGCCTCCGCCTCGGCGACGATGTGGGCGGCGTCCTGCCTGGCCTCGTCGACGGCGGCGCTGGCGGTGCGCTGGGCCAGCACCAGGGTCCGCATGATCTCGTCCTGGTCGTTGGCCGCCTCGGCCTCGACGGCCTTGCGCTCCGCGGCGGCCACCCGCTCCTTCAGCTCGGCGATGGCGACGCCGAGGCGCTCCAGGAACTCGTCGACCTGATCTGGGCTGTACCCGCGCCATTGCTCGCGGAACGTGACATTGGCCAGGAGGTCGGTCGACAGCTCCATGTGGCCTCCTCTGGGGTTGGAGGGCTAGCTGATCAGACGCCGATCGGACGTCCGAGGATCCTGCTTCCCAGGATCTCGATCCCGAAGATCACGATAATCGGGGACAGGTCGAAGCCTCCCAGGGGCGGGAGGATCCGTCGGACCGGACCGAGGATCGGTTCGGTGACCGTGTAGAGGAACGAATAGATCCCCACCAGGGCCGAACCGGGCTTGACCGGGAACCACGAAAGGATGATCCGGGCGAAGAGCGCGACGAGGTACGCGTCGAGCAGGAGGGCGAGAAGGGATCGCACGATCAGTCGCTCTCGCGGAGCCGGCGCTTCTCCTCGGCGGAGACCTCCACGTCGGTCGGCGTGAGGAGATATACCTGGTTGGTGACTCGCTCCATCGACCCCCGCATGCCGTAGCAGAGGCCACTGGCGAAGTCGACGAGGCGGCGGCTCAGGTCTCGCTCGACGTCCTGGAGGTTCATGATCACCGGCACGCCGGCCATGTACTTGTCAGCGACGGCCTGGGCCTCGTTGAACGAGGTGGGCGACACCGCGTAGGGCTTGGGACTGGCCGCCATGGGCGTGATCTGGCGGACGACCGCCGGCCGGCGAACCGGGTTGGGACCGGTCTGGTCGGCCTCCCGGGGAACGGGCCGGACGGCGGTGGAGTACGTGGCCTCCGGGGGCTCCGGGGGCGCGTAACCACGAGGTTGGGCCATGACCGGCTCGTCCACGTAGTCGTCGTACTCGTCGTCGGGGGCGAGGCCCAGGTAGTGCATCGCCCGCCGCAGCATCGAGGCCATTCGGTGTTCCTCCCGGGTCGCGAAGGTAGTGGACGTCAGCGGGTGTCGAGTGGACGCCCGACATCGGGCTCAACCGGCCGCATGCGGCCGGAACAGACCGCGGCCCACTCGCACCATCGTCGATCCCTCGCCCACGGCGAGCTCGAGATCGTCGGTCATCCCCATGCAACGCTCGACCAGGCCGAGCTCGTCGGCCAGCCGGGACACCAGCCGGAACGGTCCGGGTCCCGATCCGGGCGTCGGTGGTCCGGCCATGAGTCCCCGCACCTCCAGGCCGGCCTGCACGGCCCGGGCGACGAGCTCCGGCACCGACTCCGGTGGGCAGCCCCCCTTGGCCGGGTCGCCGGTGACGTCGACCTGGATCAGCACCGCCGCCCCGGGAGCGTGGCGGGCGACCTCGTCGACCAGCCGAGCCCGGTCGACGCTCTGCCACAGCACGACCAGTGCGGCCACCTGGCGGACCTTGTTGGTCTGCAGCCGGCCGATGAAGTGCCAGCGGGGTGACTCCGTCACGACCGGGGCGACGGCCAGCAGCTCCTGGGCGTAGCTGGCCCCGATGTCGGTGACGCCGGCCCGCACGGCCGCGTCGATCGACGAGGACGGGGCGCCCTTGGCGGCGGCGACGATGCGCACGTCGGTCCCGCCCGCAGCCACGAGCCGCCGACGGACGGCGCCGACCCGACTCGCCATCTCCTCCTCCGTCACCGCCGGCTCCGGGACGGTCATCCCAGCCACGCCACCGCGGCCTGGCGACGGCGGTCGGCGCGCGCCCGGTGCGACCACCACGACCCCCCACAGGCCGTGCAACCGCCTTCGTGGCGGACGTCGTCGACACCGCTCAGGTGCAACGAGGCCTCGACGGCGGCGCGGAGGTGGAGCGCCGGTGTGCCGGCCTCGGTGACACCCTCGGCCCCGGCGCCGACGACGGCCGTCACCCGGGCGAGGTCCTCGGCCCCGAACACGTAGCACTCCGGACCGATGCAGGGCCCCACCACCGCCCGGATCGGCCCCTCGGCCAGCGGGCGCAGCCGCTCGACGGCGGCGGGCAGGACGCCGGCGACGACCCCGCGCCACCCGGCGTGCACCACCCCGACGGCCCCGGGGGCCAGCAGCACCACCGGCGCGCAGTCGGCGACCACCACCGCCACGGCCGCCCCCGGCACCGCCGTCACCGCCGCATCGGCGACGGCACCGGCTTCGTCCCCCGGCCGCTCGGCCAGGACCACCCCGGCCCCGTGCTCCTGGCGCAGCCACGTCCAGGGCAGGTCGATCACCGCGGCGCGGCGTGCCTCCACCCCTCCAGAGCCCCACGCCAGGTCGCCGTCGGCGACGGTCGTGAACCGGTAATGGGGCGCAGGCACGACACGACTCTCGCGCTCCGAGGCCGTGCGGCCGTCACGTCCCCGCGCCGTCGGGCCCGGCGCACCCGGGCGACTAGCGGAGGAAGGAGGGGACGTCGAAGTCGTCGTCGCCCTCGAGCTCGCCGTCGAGGTCGTCGTCGAACCCGAGGCCGTCGATCTCGCGGCTGGCCGTGGCCGGCGCCTGGCGGGCTTCGTCCCAGCGGTCGAAGCCGGCGGCGATCACGGTGACCCGGACCTCGTCACCCATGGCGTCGTCGACCACCGTGCCGAAGATGATGTTGGCGTCGGGATGGGCCACCGCATGGACGATCTCGGCCGCCTCGTTGACCTCGAACAGGCCGAGATCGCTGCCCCCGGCGATGGAGAGCAGGATCCCGCGGGCGCCGTCGATGGAGGCCTCGAGCAGCGGGCTCGAGATCGCCGCCCGGGCGGCGGCCGCGGCCCGGCCCTCGCCGCTGCCGTGGCCGATGCCCATCAGGGCCGAGCCGGCGTTGCTCATGATCATCTTCACGTCGGCGAAGTCGGTGTTGATGAGGCCGGGGGTGGTGATCAGCTCGGTGATCCCCTGGACGCCCTGGAGCAGCACCTCGTCGGCCATCTTGAAGGCGTTGATCATCGACGTCTTCTCGTTGGACACCGTGAGCAACCGGTCGTTGGGGATGACGATGAGGGTGTCGACCTTCTCCTTCAGGCGCTGGATGCCCTGCTCGGCCTGCACGGCCCGGCGGCGCCCCTCGAAGCTGAACGGGCGGGTGCAGATCCCCACCGTGAGGGCGCCGAGGCCGCGGGCCACCTCGGCCACCACCGGGGCCCCGCCGGTACCGGTTCCGCCCCCTTCGCCGGCCGTTATGAACACCATGTCGGAGCCCTGCAGCGCCTCTTCGATGTCGGTGCGGTGGTCCTCGGCCGCCTGGCGGCCGACATCGGGGTCGGAGCCGGCGCCGAGCCCCCGGGTGACGTCCTGGCCGATGTCGAGCTTGAGCTCGGCGTCGCTCATCAGGAGGGCCTGGGCGTCGGTGTTGATGGCGATGAACTCGACGCCCTTCAGGCCGGCGTCGATCATCCGGTTGACGGCATTGACACCACCACCACCGATCCCGACGACCTTGATCACGGCCAGGTAGTTCTGCGGTGCCATGGCGATCTGCTTTCTCTCCGTCACGTGACGTCCGGTGCGACGCGCCGGAAACGTGCAAGGGGCCGGGCGAACCGATGCGGTTTCGACCCGGCCTCAACCTCATGTCCAGCTCGAGGTCGAGCACTGGGATGCGCGGCCTCGATGTCGAGATGGTGTAGAGATCGAGTCGGACGGTACGGCAACGGCCCGAAGGGGTCAAGCGAGCGCGCTGGTCGACGCGCGCCCACGGGGGTGCCACCCGGTCGGCGTGGGACCATCCGCAGGGCGGTGCCGACGTCCAGCTCGGACCCCGTGGTGACGCGCCGCCGGGTCCTCATCCTCGGATGATGGCGGGCGAGGCAGGCACCCGCACGTCGATGGTGGAGACCCCGCGCAGATCGACCTGATCGAGGACGGTCAACAGCGCCAACCACTTCCTGGCCAGTTGATCGGGCGGGCCGAGGTGCGCGGTGGCCGAGGCGCCGCCCGGCAGGCGCAGGACGACGTCGACCTCGACGGCCGGGGCCGCTCCCGTCGGCGTCCCCGCCACGGTCGTGGGGACGCTGGAGGTCGGGGCGCCGGTGGTGGTCGACGTCGCATCCTGGCCCGCGACCGTGGTCGGCGATCCGGGGGAGGATCCGGCCGCGACGGTGGTCGTCGCCGGCGTCGTGACCGGCAGCGGCGGGGCCACCGCCCGCAACGACGCCACCCGGTCCCAGGCCTCGGACGGCACGGACGCGGCGACCTCGACCAGCCCATCGAGCCTGGCAGGCGCCTGTGTGTTGAGGTGGGGTGGGATCGGATCGACGTCCAGGCGGGCGATCCGGGGCGGCACCGCCAGCACCACCCCCGCCTCCCAGCCGGCCGCGTCCACGAGCACGAAGCCGCCGCCCGTGGCCGGTACCGCCGCCACCGGGACCCGCTCGGTGATGGCGATCCGCACCGTCCCGGGCCACGACCGGCGCACCGTGACCCGCGCCACCCACGGCAAGGTCCGGATGCGCTTGGCGACCGTGCCGAGCGGGACCCCGACCATCCTCGCTCCCGGCCGTACGCCGCTGGTCTGGACGACGAGCGCCCGTCCCGACTGCGCCGCGCCGACGACCTCCACCCGGTCGACGTCGAGGAGAGGCGAGTGCAGCACGAGGATGCCGAGCAGCACGACGCCCAAGGCGGCGCCGATCAGCTCGAAGCGACGCAGTCGTCGGCGCCCGGCGTGGCGCCGGACCTCGATGCGGCGGGCGCGGATCCGGGGGTCGATCAGGGGCTGGGTGGCGTCGTCCTCGCCGGGTCCGCCCCCGTCACCGCCACCGCCACCGCCACGGCCGCCCCGTCCCGTCCCGGTCCCTCCGGGATCGCCGTCGTGGAGTTCCTCGGCCATGGGGGCACCCGAACCCTCGATCTGGTCGTCGTCGGTGGGCGCCGTCAAGGCTCGACCTCAGGTCGAGGTTCAGGTCCTGGCCCGGGGTGTCCGACGTCAGGATCGGTGAAGCCCACGAACCGGATCTCGGACTCGAGCCGCACGCCGGTCTCGTCGAGCACCCGGGCCCGGACGAGCTCGACCAGTGCCCGGACGTCGCCGGCGGTGCCGCCCCGGTCAGCCTGCACGAAGTTGGCGTGCTTGGTCGACACCTGGGCGCTCCCCTTGCGCAAGCCCCGGCAGCCGGCGGCGTCGACCAGTCGCCCCGCGCTGTCGCCCGGCGGGTTCGTGAACACCGACCCGGCGTTCTGCCCGCCGGGCTGGTTGGCGCGGCGCCAGCGGACGATCTCGGCGATGTTCTCCATCGAAGTGGGTGCGTCGCCCGGGAGGAGCTCGAAGCCGGCCGATACGACCAGACGACCCGTCCCGATGGCCGAACGACGATAGCCCAGGTCGAGCTCGCCAGCCGGGACGGTCCGGTCGGACCCGTCGCCCAGGTCGACCACCCGAGCGGTCACCAGCGTGGCGGCGATGTCCGATCCGTGCCCCCCGGCGTTCATGCGGACCCCACCTCCGACGGAGCCGGGCACCCCCACCGCCCACTCCAGCCCCGTCAACCCGGCCTGGGCCGTGGTCCGGGCCAGCACCGGTAGGGCCACCGCTCCCCCGGCCAGCACCTGGGTGGCGCCGTCGGCGGCGGCGCCACCAGGGGGCCGGCGGTCGGCATCGCCGATCTCGATCGTCGCGAAGCCGTCACCGAGCATCACCGCCAGACCGTCGAACCCGGCGTCGGACACCAGCAGGTTCGAGCCCTTCCCGACCACCAGGAGGTCGAGCTCCGTGCCCGACACGGCCTGCGTCAGACGTTGCAGTGCCGCTTCGTCGGGCACCTCCGCCAGGAGCCGGGCCGGCCCTCCGACCCGGTAGGTCGTGAGCGGCCCGAGCGGCACGTCCCGACGAGCCAGCTCGCCCAGACGGTCGGCCACGGCTGCGATGGCGTCGGCGGGCCGGCTCACGGCCCCAAGGCCCCGAGGAGCTCGTCCGGCAGCGTGGTCAGGTCGCCGGCGTTGAGGGTGAGGCAGAGATCGCCGGGCCGGAGCTCGGCCAGGCACCACGCCCGCAGCTCCTCCCGGCTCGGCAGCCAGGCCACCGGCGCCTCCGGGTGCGCCCCCAGGACGGCATCGACCACGAGCCGTCCGCTGACGCCCTCGATGGGCGACTGGCCGACCGGGACGTAGACGTCGGTGACGGCCACGACGTCGGCATCCACGAAGGCGTCGGCGAAGTCAGGCCACAGGTCTCGGATGCGGGTGGGGCGGTGCGGCTGGAAGACGCACACCACCCGGCTCCAACCCCCCGACCGGGCCGCGGCCAGCACCGAGGCCACCTCGCTCGGCAGGTGGTCGTAGGAGTCGACGAAGGTCACCCCTCCGGCCTGGCCTCGACGTTCGAAGCGGCGGGCCACGCCGCCGAAGCCGGCCACTCCGGCCGCCACCTCCTCGCCGTCGACCCCCAGCTCGAGCGCCATGACCGCCGAGGCGGCGGCGTCGCGGACGTTGTGGACGCCCGGCGCCGGCGTCCACAGGTCGAGCGACTCGCCCCGGTGGGCGAGTCGGAAGCGGGTGCCCCCGTCGTGGGGGACGGCCTCGTCGAGCCGGGCGCCGGCGCCGGCCGAGAAGCCGTAGGTCACGCAGCCGCCGACGTCATGGGCCACTGCCATCGCGCCCGGCTCGTCGGCGCAGAGCACCCGCGGGCCCGGGGCCGTCGCCACGAAGCGCCGATAGGCGTCCGTCAGCCGGTCGAAGCTGCCCCAGTGGTCGAGGTGGTCCGGCTCCACGTTGGTGACGATGACGGCCTCGGCCCCGAGCTCGAGGAAGGTGCCGTCGCTCTCGTCGGCCTCGACGACGAACCAGTCCCCCGTCTCCCATGCCGCGGCCGCGTCGAGGCCGACCACCAGCCCGCCGACGAGGTACGACGGGAGCCACCGCTGCCGGGCGTCCGGGCTCCCCCCCGACAAGGCCACGTGGTGCAGCAGGGTGGCGAGCATGGCCGTGGTGGTCGTCTTGCCGTGAGCGCCGGCCACGGCCACGGTGCGCTTCAGCCGGCAGAGCGCGGTCATGACCTTGGCCCGGCGCACCACCGGCACGCCGGCCGCCGACGCCGCCACCACCTCGGGATCGTCGGCCGGGACAGCGGTCGACACGGCGACCAGATCGGCGCCCATCACGCCGGCCGGATCGTGACCGACCCAGGTCGTGGCCCCGTGGGTGGCCAGGCGCCGGAGCGCGCCCGAGTCGACGGCATCGCTCCCGGTGACGGTGTGGCCCATGGCGAGGAGGATCTCGCCGATGGCGCCCATGGCCGCACCGCCGGCGCCCACCACGTGCACACGTCGCGGCGACGAGAGGTCCGGGACCACGACTCGAAGCGTGCCAGACTCCCAGCCGGATGCCAGCCGCACCTGCGCCCCGATCCGACGACCGGACACCGCCCCTCGCCGATCGGGTCGACCCGTCGGCCTCGCGGGCCGTGCGGAGCGCACCACGGATCGTCGTTGCCGCCGGGGGCACGGGCGGGCACATCTACCCGGGGCTGGCCCTCGCCTCGGCGCTCGCCCGCGCCGCCCCGGAGGCCACCGTGACCTTCGTCGGCACCGACCGCGGCCTCGAGGGTCGCCTCGTGCCCGGGGCCGGCTACGACCTCGACCTGTACCGCATGGCGCCCTTCAACGGCCAGGGTTGGCGCAAGGCGATGGTGCCTCCCGTCCTGGCCTACGGCTCGTTGCAGGCCCGCCGCATCCTGAAGCGCCGGCGGGCCTCCGTGGCCGTGACCATGGGCGGCTACAGCGGCGTGCCCCTCGTGGTCGGGGCCCGCCTGGCCGGCGTGCCCACGGTCGTGCACGAGCCGGGGGCGGTGCCGGGCCAGGCCAACCGGTTCGCGGCTCGCTT
The DNA here is from genome assembly GCA_036496335.1 of Acidimicrobiales bacterium. Lineage (GTDB taxonomy): Bacteria > Actinomycetota > Acidimicrobiia > Acidimicrobiales > CADCSY01 > JAEKLB01. The sequence goes on along the minus strand of DASXLH010000379.1, from coordinate 2,017 downwards.
CACCGACCACATCGCCACGTCGTTCCCGAGCACCACGTTCCCGGGACGCGACGTCCGCTACGTCGGCTACCCGCTGCAGGCCGAACTGGCCTCCATCGACCGTCCCGCCTTGCGGGCCGAGGCCCGGGCGTCGTTCGGGCTGGCCGACGACGTGACGATGATCTTCGTCAGCGGCGCCAGCCAGGGCGCCCGCACCCTCAATCGCCTGGCCCTCGAGCTCGCCACCCGGTGGGCGGGACGCACCGATGTGCGCCTGGTGGTGAAGCCCGGCAGCCGCACCCACGACGAGACCGCGGCCGCCCTCGATGCCAACCCCGGCCGCGATCTCGTCCAGCTGGTCGGCTACCTCGCACGGATGGACCTCGCCTACGCCGCCGCCGACCTCGCCATCTGCCGGGCGGGCGCCGGCACGGTGTCCGAGCTGGCGGCCGCCGGCCTGCCCTCGGTGCTGGTGCCCCTGCCCAACCACGAGCACGACGAGCAGGCGCACAACGCCGCCCCCTTGGTGACAGCGGGCGGGGCGATCCTGGTGCGCGACCACGAGGCGCACGCCGAGGTCGTCGGACCGATCATCGAGGAACGGCTGGCCGACCCCGCCCTGCTGGCCGGCATGGCCAAGGGGGCCGCCGCGGCGGCTCGTCCCGACGCGGCCGCGGCGTTGGCCGAATGGGTCCTGGCCCTGGCCGGAGCGAGACCATGAGCCACCTGGCTCCTGGCCATCCACCGGCCGCTCGGCTGCCGGCCGACATCGCCGCCCTCGATGCCTTCTGGCTGATCCAGCCGACCGGCGGGCGGGGCGAGGTGCTCGACGGTGACCGCCCGCTCGGGATCGTGCTCGACGCCAGCCTGCGTCGCGCCCTCAATGACGGCGCCGATCTCGCCTCGGTGCCCGTCAGCCGCTTCGCCACCCTCACCGCCCCCGAGCTCGACCGGCCACGACCGACGGCGGTGATCCAGGCCGGGGGGCGCGGCTCGCGGCTCGGCGCCCTCACCCAACGGCTGCCGAAGCCGCTGCTGAGCGTGGGGGGAACGACCATCCTCGGCCGCCTCCTCGAGGGTCTGGCCGCGTCCGGCATCCCCGACGTCTGGATCTCCGTCAACTACAAGGCCGAGGCCATCGAGGCGCGCATCGGCGACGGGCGGGCCTTCGGGGTCGAGGTCCGCTACCTGCGGGAGGAGCAGCCGCTGGGCGGGGCCGGTCCCCTCACGTTGCTCCCCGAACGGCCCGCCGGTCCCGTGCTGGTGCTCAACGCCGACCAGATCACCGGCCTCGACTTCACCCGGATGGTGGAGTTCCACCTGACCGAGGCGGCCGCCGTCACGGTCGCCACCTTCACCCACGAGGTGCCCATCCCCTACGGCGTCGTCCGCTCCGAGGCGGGGCGACTCCTGGGCATCGACGAGAAGCCGACCCTGCGCCTGCCCTGCAACGCCGGCTTCTACGTGATCGACCCCTCGATGCTCGATCTCATCCCGCCCGGCGTCGTGTCGACCATGCCGCAGCTGGTCGACGCCGCCCGCGACCTCGGCCACGAGATCGCGGTGTTCCCGTTGCTCGAACGATGGATCGACATCGGCACCCCGGAGGAGCTGGAAGCGGCCTTGCTGTGGGCGGCGACGGGCGAGGAGACCTGAGATGACGACGCCGGAGCCCGACCCGTCCCTGCCCGCGCGTGCCGTCGACGACCTCGCCGCCGGGTGGCGGGGTCGGCCCGTCCTCGTGACCGGGGGCGAGGGCTTCATCGGCTCGCACCTCACCGAGCGGCTGGTACGGGCCGGGGCCCAGGTGCGGGTGCTGGCGCTCTACAACCCGTTCGGCGCCTACGGCTGGCTGGATCCGGCCGTGCACGCCGACGTCGAGCTGGTGCCCGGCGACGTGCGTGACGCCGAGCGGGTGGCCGGCGCGGTCGAGGGCTGCGAGGTGGTGTTCCACCTGGCCGCCCTCATCGGCATCCCCTACAGCTATGTGGCGCCCGACAGCTACGTCCAGGTCAACGTGCAGGGCACCCTCAACGTG
>DASXLH010000378.1:0-5239 GCA_036496335.1 Acidimicrobiales bacterium | reverse complement strand
AGACGGTGCTCCTTGCACCCGTCCCAGAAGAACGCCGTCAGCTCGTCGGGTGCCGGTCGGGGCACCTCCACGGTCATCTCGGGCATCGTCGACTGCCTCCCCGTCTCGTCGTGTCCCGCCGCTCCGGCGTGCGGGCGCCCGGACACTACGCAGGCGCCGCCGGCGGCGCCCAGGCCGCCGACCCCGGTTGGCCGCGGGCGGGTTGCCGCCCCTGACAGCCGCTGACAAGCTCGCGGCCGGCACCGGACAGGTGCCGATGCTGTCGAACACCGTCCCGGTGTGACGCGAGGGGGAGGGCACGTGACCGACGAGCTGACCTGGGCCCCGGCCTGGCAGATCCGTGAGCGCATCGCCAAGGGCGAGGTCTCGCCCGTCGAGGTGCTCGACCACTTCCTGGGCCGGATCGAGCAGCACGACCCGGTGCTGAAGGCCTTCCGCCACGTCGACCGGGACGGCGCCCGGGAGGCGGCCAAGGAGGCGGAGGCCGCCGTCCGCCGGGGCGACGACCTCGGCAGCCTCCACGGCATCCCGATCTCCGTCAAGGAGCACATCGCCGTCGCCGGCCTGCCCGTGATGATGGTGGGCGCAGGCGGTGGCGCCGACCGCAAGGCCCGCAACGACGACCTGGGCATCGCCCGGCTGCGCGCCGCCGGGGCCATCATCGTCGGCACCAACACGATGATGGGGACCCAGGCACCGGCTCCCGGTGAGTACAGCTGGGACGCCGAGGCCCGCAACCCATGGGACCCCACCCGCGCCCCCGGCTGGTCGAGCTCCGGCGGAGCCGCCACCGCCGCCGCCCGCCTCCTGCCCATCACCATCGGCTCCGACGGCGGCGGGTCCACTCGGCTGCCAGGCGCCTACTCCGGCGTCATCGGCGTCCATCCCAGCGCCGGACTGGTGCCGAGCTTCAACTACTCGGTCAAGATGCGCCGCAACCCCACCGGCACGATCGGGCCGCTGGCTCGCGACTCGGTCGACGCCGCCATCACCATGCAGGCCATGGCCGGCCCGGACGGGCGCGACTTCGACTGCATCCAAGCCGACGCTCCGGACATGGTCAGCCGCCTCGACGACGGCATCGACGGCATGCGTCTGGCCTGGACCGACGACTACGGGTTCACGTCGATGTACGCCTTCGACGAGAGTCCGGGCGTGATCGCCGCCGTCCGCCAGGCGGCACAGGGCCTCACGGCTCTGGGCGCCACCATCGACACGACCGACGAGACGTGGGAGGACTTCTTCCTCGGCCTCGGCGGCACGATGTTCCTCTTCGCTCCGCCGAGCGTGGCCTCGCCCATGCCCGAGACGGCGGCGTGGGTGAACGCCATCGACGTCCGGCAGCGCAACTGGCAGCGCTTCCGTGACGTGCTCCGCACCCACGACCTCATCATCAGCCCCACCACCCAGCTGCTGGCCCCGACCATCGAGGACTGGGCCGCCCGCTGGGCGGGCAACGGGCCGAAGCCGTTCCCCCACAACACCTTCGCCCCGCACTACACGAGCCACACCCACATGTTCAACTGGCTCGGCTTCCCGGCCGTGTCGGTGCCGGCCGGCTTCCTCGACGGTCTCCCGATCGGTCTGCAGTTCGTGGGTTGGCCCGGGAGCGAGGACAAGATCTTCCGGGCCGTGCACGCCTTCCTCAAGGCGTACCCCCGCGACGAGCGCCCGCCCGTCAGCTGAGTTCCCCCCGTTCAGGCTCCGTCGAGCGTCAGTCGATCGGAGCCGTGACCGGCGCGCCCCAGGCGAGGGTGGGCACGATCATCGAGTGCCAGCCGGCGAGGCCGCCGGCCACCAGCACGGTGGCCGGCCCCTCCGGCTTGGGCTGCCCCATGCGCGGATCGGCAGGGTCGAGGCCCCGGTTGATGAGCTCCAGCTTCTCGCGGTGGGCCTCGAGCTCGATGTCCCAGTGCTGGTTGACAGCGTCGGTGAGGGCCGCTTCCAGCTGCTCCTTGGTCCAACCGTCCTTCGAGAAGGCCCGGGCGTGCTTGGGTGAGAGCACGACCACCGGACCGCCGGTATCCGGGGTGGGGCCGATCCGGTTACCCCGGACGTAGTCCAGGCAGCGGCTGAGGATCAGCAGCAGCTCGCTCGCCCGCTGCGGCACCTGGTGGTAGTTGACGGGCATCGAGCCGGTGGCGAGGAAGAGGGTGACGGCGCTCCTGCCCGGCGCCAGACCGGCGGCCACCGAGTGGGGCTCCCAGGGACTCTCCTCCTCGAACTCCCCGAACACCATCGAGGCGCGTCCCGGCATGCCGTGCTGCACGTCGAAGAGCCGACCGACCTTGGCGCCGCCGACGTTGGCGAGCACGAGGCGCACGGCCCGGCCGAGGGTCGCGTTGGCCCGGCTCGTCATCGACAGCATCTCGTAGCTGCAGTTGATGTCGAGCTCGCCGCGGACCGGGCCGTTGAAGACCAGCATCGGGGCGGCCGGCGAATTGGCGAAGGCCATGCCCCCGTTGCGTCCGACCAGATCGAGCGCCACCAGCAGGGCGGGGAGGTACTCGGGGCGACAGCCCGCCATCACGGCGTTGGCGGCAATCCGGGCGAGCGTCGCCTCGTTGCCCTCCGGCCCGAGCGTCACGTGCACCTGCGACGGGTCACGCCCGCCCAGCATCTGCGCCACCCGCTCCGGGGTGGGCGGGATCACGGGCAGTCCGTCGGACCAGCCCCGGCGGAGCAGCTCCTCCCAGACCGCCTCCGGATCGGTCGGATCGGCCTGGAGCTCCCGGAGGAGCGAGGGATCGAGCCCGGTCACGCCAGCGGGCGGATAAGGCTGTCGACGATCTCGTCGACCGTGCCCTTGGCCAGCTGCTCGATGCCTACCTCGTCGAGGTCGTCGAGGTACTGGGTGAGCAGCACGTAGCGCAGCGGGTAGCCCTTGGCGTCCGACGTGCGGCGGGCGACGCCTTCCAGCTCAGGCGACACCAGCACCACCGTCGGCACGCCTCGGGCCTCCAGCTCCATGGCGTCCATGGCGGCCCACGGGGCGCAGCCACCGCATGCGCCGAAGCCGACGACGGCCACGTCGACGTCCCGGCCGAACTGCTCCCACCTGGCCAGCACCGACCCCGTTCGGGGATGCGTGCCGTCGACCCGTTCGACGTCCCGCAAGGAGAACCGCTCCCGCACCAGCCGTTCGAGCACGGCCGTGTAGCGGTCGTAGCCGGCCCAGAACTCCCGCAGGCCGAGGACCAGCCCATCGAGCGTCGCCGGCCGCTCGACCATGGTGGCAACCGGCACGGATGCCGCCTTGGCCGTCGGGTCAACCAGCATCGTCGTCATCCGCATCCCCTCTCCGGTGGCGGAGTCGACGGTAGTCCGACGAATCGGCCGGCCGCCGGCCCTCGGCGGTTCAGTGCTTCTTGAGGAAGCGCTCCGTCCGGGCGGCGGCAGTGCGGCCGGGCAGGCCGGTGACGCCCCCGCCGGGATGCATGCCCGAGCCCCCCAGCACGAGGCCCTCGAGGGGCGTCTTGCCCGTGCCGAGGCCGATGGTGGGGCGCAGCGGGCCCGAGCGCATGATGCCCATGTCGATGTGGGTGACGCAGCCGTTGCGGACCCGGAGGCGGCGGCCGAGGTCTTCCGGCGTCTCGACCAGGCGGCCGATCTCGGCCTCCTCGAGCGGGCCGATGTACTTGCCGAGCTTGGTGAGGATGCTCTCGACGGCGGCGTCCCGCAGGCCGTCCCACCCCTGCTCCGGGTGGACCGGGGCGGCCAGCGAGTAGATGTACAGCGACTCCTGCCCCTCCGGCGCCTGCGAGGGGTCGGCCCCGGACGGGCTCACCACCCACATGGCCGGATCGTCGGGGAGGACGCCCCGGGCGGCGGCGGCGTACGAGTCTCGGACGGACTCCTCGGTACCGATGAGGAGGGTGGGCATGCGGACGTCGACGCCGTCGGACCGGGTGTGCTGGACCGCCGCGATCTGGGCCCGCAGCGCCATGTCGATCTTGAACGGCCCGGCACCCGTGCCGTTGGCCGGGGCGAAGTCGAGCCGAGCCGCTGTCTTGCGGTCGACCACCCCCTCGCCGACGAGCTGGCGCAGCGTGACCCACGGATCGCAGGTGGCGACCACGGCCCGGGACTCGATCGTGCGCCCGTCCTCGAGCCGCAGACCTCGCACGCGACCGCCGGCATCGAGGATCTCGGCCACGGGTGCGTCCGTGAGGAGGGTGCCCCCGCTGGCCTGGAGACTGGAGACGAGCGCCGAGGTGAGCGCCTGCATCCCACCGATGGGCCGGCCGGCCCCGACCCGGCCGAGGAGGGCCAGGAGGATGTAACCCAGCCCGCTGCCCGGCTGGTCCACGGGCCCCGCGCCGGCGGCCAGGTTGAGGAGCGCCCCCTTGGTGACGGGGTGCTCGAAGCGCTCCTCGGTGGCGGCCGTGGCCGAGCCGGTGAGCAGGGCGATGACGTCGGCCATGCGCTTGCGGTTCTTGACCGCCACCTTGGTGCTGGACCACAGGGCCTTGGCGTCCGGACGGCCGAAGTCCATGCCGAGGACCGGGAGGATGGCGCCGATCATGGCGTCGAGAAGGTCCATGAACTCGAGGAAGGCCTTGGCGTCGGCCCGGGAGTGCTGTTGGATCTCGGCCGCGGTGCGGTGCTTGTCGCGCCAGATGGCCAGCGACGAGCCGTCTGGGTGCAAGGAGATGTAGCTCGGGTCGGGCTTGACGATCTGCAGGCCGTGCTGGCGCAGATCGAGCTCCTGGAAGATGCGGGAGTGGAGCATCGAGATGATGTCGACCGCGCAGGAGTTGATGATGTGGTCGGGAGCCGACGGGATCAGGGCGCCGGAGGCGGTCATCCCGCCCGGGAGGGGCGACGCCTCGACGACGGCGACCTTCAGACCCGCCCGGGCCAGGTAGCAGGCGGACACCAGTCCGTTGTGGCCCGCACCGATGACGGCGACGTCGACCACCTTGGGGAAGGCCTGGTCGGCGACCATGGCCGCCGCCGTCCGCTCGAGCGCTTCGTCTGACTCCGGAGCCAAGGTCATGGCGCAGCCTTCCGCCGGGTCATCCCCTCGGTCAACCGGCCGAGCTGCCCTCGCCCGCTCGTAGCCTGGGGAACATGACCGGTCCCGTGCTGCAGACCGTCGAGCTCGGTGCCCAGTGGCCGACGCTCGACCCGTTCCTCTTCTGTGCGCATCACGACGACGCCTACCCGGCGGGCGACGACCGCCTGGCTCCGGCGGTGCCCGTCGAGGACCGCGACCTGGGCAGCGACTTCTCCGGCA
>DASXLH010000377.1:0-1609 GCA_036496335.1 Acidimicrobiales bacterium | reverse complement strand
AATGAGGATCTCGACATGGAGGCGGGCCTGCCGATGGCATGGGTGCCGCCCGGCGTCGAGGTCAACAACCCTGAGCATTGGCCGCTGGCCCGCGGTGTGGTCCGCCACGTCGGCGACCCGGTGGCGGTTGTGGTCGGCGAGGACCGCTACGCGGTTTCCGACGCCGTCGAGGACGTCGTCGTCGAGTACGACCCGCTGCCCGCGATCGTCGACCCGGAAGCCGCCATTGCCGGCGCTCCGTACGTGCACGACCAGTTCGCCACCAACCAGGTCCATCAGTGGTCGCTGGCCGGCGGCGATGTCGAGGCCGGCTTCGCCGACGCCGACGTCATCGTCGAGCGGCGCGTGGTCAACCACCGCATCGCCGGCGCCCCCATCGAGTGCCGCGGTGTGCTGGCCGACTACCGCGCCGGATCGCTGACGCTGTACACCTCCACCCAGGTCCCCCACTTCGTGCGCCTGTTCATGGCGCTGCTGCTCGGACTCGGCGAGGACCACGTCCGCGTCGTCGCCCCCGAGGTCGGCGGCGGCTTTGGCCAGAAGCTCCAGGTCTACGGCGAGGAGCTCTTCGCCTGCTGGGCCTCGCGCAAGCTCGGGCAGCCGATCAAGTGGATCGAGACGCGCTCGGAGAACATGTCGGTGGCCCACCAGGGCCGCGACCAGATCTCCCACGTGCGCATGGGCGCCAAGCGCGACGGCACGATCACCGCCTTCCACGTCAAGATCCTGGCCGACTTCGGGGCCTACAACATGATCCTCACGCCGCTGATCCCGACGCTGGGCGCGTTCGTGATGGGCGGCTGTTACAAGATCCCCAACGTCCAGACCGACATCACCGGGGTCTTCACCAACAAGTGCCCCACCGATGCCATCCGGGGCGCGGGCCGGCCCGAGGCCACCCAGATGATCGAGGTCACCGTCGACCAGCTCGCCCACGAGCTCGGGATGGACCCGCTGGAGATCCGGCGCAAGAACTTCATCCCCAAGGAGGACTTTCCGGCCGCGACCGCCACGGGCGTCGTCTATGACTCCGGCGACTACCACAAGACGCTCGACCGGTTGATGGAGCACGTCGATGTCGCCGCCTTCCGCGCCGAGCAGGCGAAGCTGCGCGAGCAGGGCATCTACCGCGGCATCGGCTTCTGCACCTGGACGGAGATCTGCGGGCTGGCCCCGAGCCGGATCACCGGTCCCAACGGCGTCGGGGTCCAGGCCGGGCTGTGGGAGTCGGCGATGGTCCGCGTCCACAACACCGGCGCGGTCACCGTCTACACCGGGACCTCACCGCACGGCCAGGGCCTGGAGACCGCGATGGCCCAGATCACGGCCGACAAGCTGGGCGTCGACCCGTCGGTGGTGGAGGTCATCCACGGTGACACGTCGATGGGCCCCGAAGGGCGCAACACGTACGGGTCACGCTCGCTGGCCACTGGCGGCGAGGCGGTGGCCAAGGCCACCGACAAGGTGGTGGCCAAGGTGAAGTCGATCGTGGCCGCCGAGCTCGAGGCCGCGGCCGAGGACATCGAGGTGGCCAACGGCAAGTTCTCGGTGAGGGGGTCCCCGGACAAGGGCATGGCGCTGGCCGACGTGGCCGGCGTGGCCTACATCG
>DASXLH010000376.1:0-4310 GCA_036496335.1 Acidimicrobiales bacterium | reverse complement strand
CCGTGGCGGCATCGAGCGCGGTGGACGCCTTGGCCACCCAGGCCCCCTCCACCAGCCCGGCGGCCCGCCGCCGAGCGACCAGCAGCCAGATGATGGCGATCACCGCTGCCACCAGCAGCCCGGCCAGCAACCAGGGCCAGGCCGAGCTGCCCCCCGACTCGTCCTGAGCCGGGGCCTCGGTCGTCGTCGTGGCCGGCGCGGTGGACGTGGTCGGGGGCTCCGTCGTGGGCGCGGCGGTCGGCGGGACGGTGGTCGGCGCGGTGGTGGGTGACGTGGTCGGCGCCGGCGTGGTGGTCGTCGGCGCCGGCGTCGTGGTGGGCGTGGTGGTCGGCGTCACGTCCGTGGCGGGTGGCGTCGGCCCATTCGATCCAGTGGTCGTCGTCGTGGTCGAGAGGGTGGGCCGGGTTCCGCCGGGCACCGAGGTGGTGCTGGGCAGCGTGATCGACGGCCGACCCGAGCTTCCGCCCGAACCGCAGGCGGAGATCAGCGCCACCTGGAGGAGAACAGCCAGCACCCAGGCGAGCTGGATCCTCCGGGAACGATGAATGGGACGGACATCTCCGGGCTTGGAGTTGACCACGACACGTCCTCGCGTAGAAGGGCGGCAGGCCCCGACGAGCCCGGGACGGCCCAAAGCCCACCATGGGCTCGGGCGATCGGGCCTCGCCCGTTGCGGGGGATTCGGAACCGCGCCGGACTCGAACTCCCTGGTCACGAGGCGGCACCTCCCTCGCAGGCACCACAATGACGGCCATGAAGGGGCCCCTGGACACGACGGAGCCGGACGCAGAGGAGCCGAGCGAGAAGGACCAGGACGAGGGACGTACCGCCGGCGCCATCCTCACCCCCGACCAGCGGGTGCGCGTGTTCGTGTCGTCGACGATGGAGGAGCTCGCCGCCGAGCGCGTCGCCGTGACGGAGGCGGTTCATCGGCTGCACCTGTCGCCCGTGCTCTTCGAGCTCGGCGCCCGGGCCCATCCCCCACGCAGCCTCTACCGCTCCTACCTCGAGCAGAGCCACGTCTTCGTCGGCATCTACTGGCAGCGCTACGGGTGGGTGGCTCCGGCCATGGACGTGTCGGGCCTCGAGGACGAGTACCTGCTGGCCGGCGCCAAGCCGAAGTTGATGTACGTCAAGCGGCCGGCGCCGGAGCGGGACGACCGTCTCGACGGCCTGCTCGACCGGATCCGGTCCGACGACGCCGTCTCCTACACGGGGTTCTCGTCGGCTGACGAGCTCGAGGTCCTGGTGGCCGACGACCTCTCCATGCTGCTCAGCGAGGCCTTCATCGTCGACACGGCCCCCGACGACACGGTCCGCGCCCGACCCCGTTTCACCCTGCCCCTCGATGCCACCGCCCTCTTCGGCCGCACCTCCGAGCTCAGCCAGTTGCACGACCTCCTGGCCCGCGACGACGTCCGGCTCGTCACCCTCACCGGGGCCGGTGGCATCGGCAAGACCCGGTTGGCGCTGCGGGCGGCGTCCGAGGTCGCATCGCAGTTCGACGAGGGCGCCGCGTTCGTGTCCCTCGCATCGCTGCGGGACCCGAACCTGGTGCTCCCCGCCATCGCCGCCGCCGTCGGCCTCCGTGACAGCAGCGGCACGTCGGTCGGAGCCCTGAAGGCCGACCTGGCCGACCGGTCGCTCCTGCTGGTGATTGACAACTTCGAGCACGTCATGGCTGCGTCCGCCCTGCTCCCCGAGCTGCTCGGCGATGCCCGACGGCTGAAGGTGCTCGTCACCAGCCGCGAGGCGCTCAGGCTCCAGGCCGAGAACGAGTTCGCCGTGCCGCCTCTGGCCCTGTCCGACAGCGGGCGGATGTTCGCCGAGCGGGCGGCCGCCGTCGGGTCCGGCCTCCGTGTCGACGAGGCGAACAGGGCGGTGATCGAACGCATCTGCCGCCGCCTCGAGGGAGTGCCGCTGGCCATCGAGCTGGCCGCGGCCCGCACCAAGGTGCTCACCCCGGAGGCGCTCCTCGACCGCCTCGACCATCGCCTCCAGCTCCTCGTGGGCGGGGCCCGGGACATGCCCGAGCGCCAGCAGGCCCTCCGCAGCACGATCCAGTGGAGCTACGACCTCCTCGACGACGTCGCGCGCCAGCTGTTCTCCCGCCTGGGGGTCTTCGTCGGCAGCTTCTCGTTGGCGGCGGCCGAAGCCGTTGGAGCTGGCGACCATGAGGTGCTCGATGTGCTCGCCTCGTTGGTCGACAAGAGCCTCCTGCGGGTCGATCCCGCCGCCGGCGAACCACGTTTCCGCATGCTCGAGATGATCGCCGAGTTCGCCCGGGCCCGGCTGGCCGAGAGCGACGAGGCCGATCTCATCGGCCAGCGGCATGCCGTTCACCACCTCGGCTTGGCGGTACGGATCGGTGATGGCGTCGTCACCCCTGAGCAACGCCACTGGTTGCAGATCTTCGGGAGCGACGAGGAGGGCGACGCCGGCAACCTCCGGGCCGCGTCGGCGTGGTTCCTCGAGCACGGGCGTCGCGACGACGTCGCCGAGATGGCCTGGGCCTTGTTGGTACCCACCTGGATCAGCGGTCAGATCGAGGAAGGAAGGCGGCTGGCGCGCGCCGGGCTCGACGGCATCGGAGACCTGTCGGAGCTCTGGCGCGCCCGACTGCTCGTGGTGGCCGGAATGTTCGGCATGTGGAGCGGCGACCACGCCGACGCCACCGCCGCCCTCGACGAGGGGTCTGCGCTCGCCCGGTCGCTGGGTGACGACGGGGCCGTGGCCGCCGCCACCCTGGCCGCCAGCATGATCGTAGGACCGCTCCAGGGGGAGGCCCTCGCCGAGCAGCTCGGGTTGGAGGCGCTCGCCGCCTACGAGCGCCTCGGCGACCGTTGGGGCGAGGCCGCCGCCCTCAACGCGCTGGGGTGGCTCTACACGGTGCAGGATCGATTCGACGGGAATGAGGCCTTGTTCGAGAGGACGCTCTCGGTCTCCAAGGCCGCCGGTGACGTGCAGTTCAGCGCCATGGCCGAGGTGAACCTGGCCGAGCAGCGGCTCCACCTCGGCGACGTCGAGGGCGCCACCATCCTGTTCGCCGCCTGCGTGGATCGTCACCGCTCGCTGCGCTTGATGTACTCGGTCGCCTACCTGCTGGAAGCCGTGGCCCGCCTCGCCGCCGGCGTGGGCGATCCGGAACGGGCCACCCTTCTGGCCGGCGCCGCCTCGGGGCTCCGCGAGACCGCCGGAGTGGCCGTCTGGGGGACCCAGCTCGATCGGCGCAACCGGTTCTTCGACCAGCTGCGTACGGCCCTCGGAGCCGACCAGTTCGCCGAGGCCTTCGCGGCAGGGAGCCGCCTCTCCTATGCCGACGCCCTGGACGAGACGGGTCTGCCGAGATGACCGGAAGCGCTTGCGCACGAGGGCGGCATCGCGCAGGCTCTCGCCCGCCGGAGCAGAGCGCTCCGGATGAGAACCTCGAGAGGTGGAGCACCGGTGGATGAGCCGTATCGCGCGGGGACGGACGTCTACGTGCTGCCCACGGAGATCGAGGTCCCGACGGTGGGCACCATCCCCGTCAACTCGTTCGTGCTGCTGGCCGAGCAGCCCGTCCTGGTCGACACCGGCCTCGTCATCGACGGGCCCGAGTTCCTGGAGGCGCTCCGGTCGGTGATCGACCCGGCCGAGCTCCGGTGGATCTGGCTCACCCACGACGACACCGATCACACCGGCAGCCTCCAAGCGGTGATGGACGAGGCGCCCCACGCCCGGCTGGCGACCCACGGTCTCGGTGTCCTGCGCATGCGCACCTGGTGGCCCGTCCCCCTCGATCGGGTCCACGCCCTGGCCCACGGCGAGCGCCTCGACGTCGGCGATCGGTCCTTGCGGGCCCTGCGGCCACCCACCTACGACAACCCGATGTCGATGGCGCTCTTCGACGAGAGCACGGCCACGCTCTTCTCCGTCGACTCCTTCGGCGCCATCCTCCCCCACCTGTCACAGGAGATCGACGACTACACCGAGGAGGAGCTCGTCGGCGGCATGACGGGCTGGGCCACCTTCGACTCACCCTGGTCGCACCTCTCCGAGCGATCCCGCTTCGCCGCCATGCTCGACCAGATCCGCGCCCTCGATGCGCAGCGCATCCTGTCGTCGCACCTCCCGCCGGCCGTCGGACGCGCCGACCAGCTCCTGAAGGTGGTGGCTTCCATCCCCGACGCCGAGCCGTTCGTCGCGCCGGATGCGGCCGCCTTCAACCAGATCGCCGCCGCGATCGCCGCGAAGACCTGACGTGGCCCGGCCCTACACCCCGGGCGGGGCGGGGCGAGGCTCGGTCGGGTGGAGCTCGCCCGGTCGCCACG
>DASXLH010000375.1:0-4938 GCA_036496335.1 Acidimicrobiales bacterium | reverse complement strand
GTGCTCGCCCTGGCGGCGATCGCCGCCGGCATCGGCCTGATCTCGGGGCAGATGTGGGCTCGGATCCTGGGCGTGATCATCGCCGTGATCAACGCCGTCGCCAACGTGGGCTTCCTCAACGCCGCGCCGGTCTGGTCCTCGATCATGATCGCCTTCGACGTCATCGTGATCTGGGCCCTGACGGTGCACGGCGGGGAGATGAAGCGCCTCTAGCTCCCTTCGTGCTGATGGAGGGCTCGCTCCGCCGCTCGGCCTCTACGCCGTGCGGCTCTCGTCCGGCGGCTCCGCGCTCGAGGGCCCCGCTCGGAAGCCGAGCAGCTCCAGACCGAGGTCCCGGATGGTCGACAGCACCTCGTCGAGCCCGTCGCTCGACAGGCGCCCCGTGAGGACCGTGGACTTCTTCGAGGAGGAAGCCACGGCTACGCCGGCCTCGACGAGGAGCGTGAGATGGCGCTCGCCGACCTCGCCGGCTACCTCAAAGGCGCAGTTCCGAGCTTCGCCCATGGCCCGCCCCCTTCCAGGTCGAGCCGATCTCGTCAGGCATCCACCTCACCTTGCGCTCGACCGAGGTGAGCGGAAATCACACACCCGGGGTGAGCCTGCGCACGGGAGGAAGGGAGCTCTCAAGTGTGGCGGATCTCGCCCTCCGGCGGACGGAAGGCGAGGCTCAGCGCGATCTCGATCCCGACGAACACGATCAGGATGAAGAAGATCCAGGCCCAGGAGACGTTGGCGATCACCAGCACCAGCACACCGAAGACGGCCACGCCCAGCCGGATCGGGTCGCGGTAGCTGGTCATCCAACCCTCCAGCACGTCCCCGGCGGACCCGTCACTGCGATCCGTCACCGTCGAGCGCACCTTCGAACCGAGGCTCTGGGCGCCGGAGCGCGCTCGCTTGGCCGGCCGCGCCGGCCCGACCAGGAAGGCCACGAGGGCGACGACGAGGCCGCCGATGGCCAGGCCGATCAGGAGGCCGAGGTAGCTGCCGAGGACATCGTGCAGGATCGAACCGGCGGCGGCCCGGTTCTCCGGTTTGATGAGATCGAGCAGGTCCTCCTCCACCCGGAAGATGATCCGGCGGGTGGCGATGAGGCCCAGCGCGACCGACAGTCCGAGGAGCAGGACCATCCGGCGGCGCCGGACGGACGCCGCCACGGCGGCGACGGCCAGGAGGGGAGCGAGGATCAGCAGCAGCAGGGTCAGCCGCTTGAACTGGCGCAGCGCCGTCTGGGCGGCCGTGATCTTGTCGGTGCGGAAGACCGGGATCTTGCCGTAGTCGGCGGGCAGGGTGATGCCGAGCGCGCTCTCGAGGTGCTGGAGGGCCGGTCCGGAGCTCGAGGTGAGCGAGCTCACGTCGATCTTGTTGAACACCGACGGTGCTGCTGACGCCAGCTGTTGCACGATCAGCTCGATGGCCGGCTCGAGGTTGAGGTAGGCCTGGCCGTTCTCGTTGGTGAGCACCCCGTGCTTCCCGTTGAGATCGCCCTCGAGGATGGTGACGGCGGCGGAGTGCACGGCCCGTATCCCCTGTTCCCAGAGCTGGGCGAACTGGTCCGATCGGACGAAGGCGTCGACCTTGTCGGCCACCCACCGGTCGACGGCGGCGCCGAGCGGCACCGCGAGGATGGCGCCCTGCTCGGGTAGGACCCGCTAGAAGAACGCCTGCGGGTCGATGAGGTTGTCGACCTCGGCCGTGAGGCGGGCGGACAGCGCGTCCTGCACGGCCGGGTCGCTCGCCAGCGGCGCCACCTTGGCCACGAAGCGGTTCGTGTTGAGCAGCTCGTAGCTCGACCAGGCGGCGGTCACCGCCGCGATCGTGGTGACGCAGGCGAGGATGGCGAGGATCGTTGCGCCGAACCCGCGGCCCCAGATCGACATCCGCCCCCGCTGCCTTGCGCCGCCGTCTGCTCCCGCCGTCGGCGGGACCGCACCACCCTCACCCGCCGCCATCGCCGGCGAGCCACCCCCTCCGGGGTCAGACATGGTCACCGCCGCCCGAGGTCACGCCGGCTCGACCGGCTCGCTTGCCGGGTCGCCGATGGGGAGGTCGGCGGACGCTGGAGCGTCGACGTCGTCCACGCTGTCGTGGCGCGGTTCGAGGACCGCGATCCGTACGACCTCGAGTCCGAGCAGCCGGGCGTGCACGAGGATGCCGTGCAGGGCCGCCTGGTCCGGGATGCGGGCGCACAAGGTCACCCCGTCGGGGTCGACGGTCAGGTTCACTCCTTCGTAGGCGCTCAGCACATCGCCCCGCGGGACGCCCTCGAGCTGGATCTCGTACGTGGTGGCAGTCACAGGCGCCCCCGATTCGTGTCGAGCATCCGGCGACTGGGGCTTCGACGGCCTCGACGATGCGGTTGCGCCATCCTGGTCGACCCTTCCGAGGCGCACCTCACCCGGGCGGGGTGAACGGCGGGCGTCACGCTGACGCTCGCCCGACCGATCCCGGCTGCAGCCGGAGGAGGCCTGCCGCCTCCGCCCTCGCGACCGCCTCGTCGCGGGTCGACACATCGAGCTTCCGGTAGATCCCCTTGATGTGGGACTTGATCGTGTTGAGCGAGATGTAGAGCTCGGAGGCGATCTGCTGGTTGGTCAGCCGGGTCGGCAGGTACTCGAGCACCCGCAGCTCCCGCTCGCTCAGGCGCTCGGTCACCGAGGCGTTGCCCCTCACCTCGTCGAGGAGGGCGAGGGCGACGGGGTCGTCGAGCTGCGCCAGGAGGGCCAGGATCACCGGCCCTTCGTCGGCGTACACGCGCGGGAGGTGGGGCGTGTCGTCGTCGCGAACCAGACGGAGCAGGCCGGCGGCCGCCTCCGACGGCTCGCGGATCGAATTGGCCCGGACCTCGACCAGTGACACCTCGAGCGCCGTCCTCGGGGAGAGCTGGGACCGCCGGGCCCGGGACACCAGGGCAGTCGCTTCCTTCAGGTCGCCCCGGGCAAGGGCGAGGCGGGCCTCGAGGATCGTCCTGACCGCGCCAGCCGGCAGGTTGGCCACGAGCACGGCGGCGGTGTCGGGCGTGCCTTCGTCGATGTGGATGCGAGCCTCGGCGGCATCGATGCGCCACCCGAGCACGCGGGAGAGGGGCCGCGCGTCGCCGACCGCTCGTGCCCGATCGACCTCGAGCAGGCCGGCGTGGGGACCGAGCTGTGCGGCACGGCACCTCGCCAGTTCGAGCCGGGCGAGCACCGAGTAGGCCCGCCAGCCGGAGCCAGCGGCGGCGTTGGCCAGTCCTTCCAGGGCTGGGGCAGCCCGGGCCAGGGCGTTGTGCTCCGCGAGCAGGCCGGCCTGGGCCAGGCGGGCGCCGAACGAGGCGGGGTGCTGGGTACGGAGCGCCAGACGGTGGCTCGCCGCCAACGCCGCCCCGGCCCGACTGCCGGCGACCACCGGGTTGCCGTGCACGAAGGCGGCATGGGCGATCGCGCTCGGGCGGGCAACCTTCGCCATCCACGACGGAGCGGCGGCGATGACCGGCCAGTCCTCGGCCGCCTTCCAGGCCCGGTCGGTCTCGCCCAGGAGGAGGTGGGCCAGCGAGACCGCCCCGGCCAGGCCGTCGGGGGACCAGCGGGCGTCGGCCCGCCCCAGCTCACGTCGGGCCAGCCCGGCCTCCTCCAGCACCGCCTCGGGATCACCCAGGAGCTCGTGGATCGAGGCCCGGACGGCGTGGACGGCGCCTCGCAGGGCCGGCCTGGATCCGCCCGCCGACCGAGGCCCGTCGAGCCGTTCCACCGCGTCGAGATCGGCCGAAGCGGCGTCGACGTCGCCGGCCAACAGGGCGATGCGGGCCCGCTCGAGGAGGCACCACGGATCCCGTCCCACCGCCGGGACGAGGAGCCGGCGGCGCCACTCCCGGAGGGGATGGGGGTCGCCCTGGTCGTGCTGGTTCCAGGCCAGCGTGCCGATCAGGTGCAACGCCCGCACCTCGTTGCCGGCGGCGAGGTGGTGGGTGATGGCGCTGCGGACCTCGCCCCGCCGCTCGCTGATCTTCGCCGCTCGTCCCTGCACCACGGCCGAGAGGGCGGGGTCGCGGGACAGGAGCTCGGCCCGGAGCAGGTCACGGAACAGCTGGTGGTAGCGGAACGTGCCGCTGCGGAGCCGGACCACGAAGAGATGGTTGGCCTCGAGCATGGCGAGGATGCGCTCGGCGCCGACACCGCCCGTGACCTCGTTGCAGATGGCGGGCTCGAGGAGATCGAGGACGGAGGTCATCAGGACGAAGTTCTCGGTCTCGTCGTCGAGACGGCTCAGCACCTCGCCGATGAGGTAGTCGGCGACGGCGGGCGACGTCCCGTCGAAGGTGGCGATGACGGCGTCGGGCCGGGGCGCGCCCCGCGCCGTCATGGCCGCCAGGGCCAGGCCGGCCGGCCAGCCCTCGGTCCGGCTGACGAGCGCGTCCAGCGTCGCCCGGTCGAGGTCTCGCCACTCCTCGAGGGCCAGGAAGGCGCGCACCTCGTCCGGCCGGAACCGCAGCGCCGACTCCCGTAGCTCCACCAGGTCGTCGGCGACGCGGAGCCTGGCCAGGTGCAGCGGCGGCTCCGTCCGGCCGCACAGCACGAAGTGGACGCCGGGGGGCGCCACCTCGAGGAGCTCCTCGAGCACCTCGAAGACGGCGGGCGACTCGATCTGGTCGAGGTCGTCGAGCACGATGATGACGGGCTTGTCGACGAGGAGATCGCGGAGGTGCTCCAGGAGCAGCTGGCGACCTGGGGCCCGGTCCTCGGCGATCGGCTGGCGACCGAGGCTGGCCATCAGGCAGTCGTAGAACTCCGGGGCGCTCCCGTCGGTCGCCTCCAACGAGATCCAGGCCACGTGGACGGGGACCCGCAGGCCGGCCAGCCACCCGGCGACGGCGACGGTCTTCCCCCAGCCCGGACCGCCGAGGACGAAGGCAACCCGGCGGGTCAGCAGGCCGTCGAGGGTGGCGCGGAGCCGGTCCCG
>DASXLH010000374.1:0-6691 GCA_036496335.1 Acidimicrobiales bacterium | reverse complement strand
CGAAACCGCTCGGCGGCGACGACGTCGGCCACGAAGATCGTGTTCTCCTCGTTGTCGAGCGAGCCCGACACGCGACCCTCGACGTAGGCGAGGGCGTCGAGGAGGATCGGCGTGCCGGTCACGCCCGGCTTGGTCCGGAAGGGGGCCATCTTGTCGCCGTCCCGCCCGGACTTCCCGCCGAGCCCCATCAGGATCTCGAGCGAGGTGTCGATCAGGTCCTCGTCGTTGCACAGCAGGTGCATGGCGAACACGCCCGACTCGAGCACCATGTCGTGGGTCATGTTGTACTTCGTGAGGCTGATGGTGACCCGGGGCGCCTCGAAGATGATCCCGGCGGAGCCGGCCGAGAGCGACATGAGACCGTTCTCCCGCCCGTCGAGGATGGTCGTGACGGCCACCGGGAAGGGCCGCAGCCCCGAGAGCGTGTAGTCGGCCGCAGCCAGGTCGATCGTCATGACATCTCCCCTGTGCGTCGATGGCTGCCCTGTCGGGCCGTGACATTCAACACACGTCGGCCGGAGGGGTCAACCACCGAGCGCCTGCTCACGCTCCCTTCCAGACGCGAGCACCTGCTCACGCTCCCTTCCAGACGGCCAGGACCTGCTCGCCGAACGCCTCGACCGACTCCACCGCCGCCGACGGATCGTCGCCGCAGACGTTGGCCACCGCCCAGTCGGCGCCGAACGAATCCAGGCGCCCCAGATCTTCGAGGCAGGCGTCAGCATCCCAGCCGACCCGGATGTCGAGCATGGGCCAGTGCCCCGTCGCTACCGCCTCGACGGCGTCGGCCGGGCGCCCCGCCGCCACCGTGGCGTCGCGCAGCTGGGCGATGCGGGTGCCCACCGTGGCCAGGTCGGGCAGGGGCGTGGTGCGGGTGGTCTCGGCCAGCACGTCGTCGGTGATCATGCCGATCCAACCCTGACCCCACCGCGCCGCTCGCTCCAGGCCCCACGGGCTGTTGCCGTGGATCCAGATCGGTGGATGCGGCCGCTGGATCACCGGCGGCAGGACCCGCACGTTGCGGGCCGACCAGCCCTCGCCTTCGGCGGTGATGTCGCCGCCGGCCCAGGCCTCGACCATCAGCTCGACGGCCCGCTCGAAGGCGCCCAGGCGGGCGCCGGGATCCAGGCCCATGGCCCGCATCTCGCTGCGGAGGTAGCCGGTGCCGACGCCCACGATCACCCGGCCGCCGCTCAAGGCGTCGAGGGTGGCGACCTGGTGGGCGGCGAGCAGCGGGTTCCGGTAGGCGGGCACCAACAGCCAGGTCAGCAGCCGGATCTCGTCGGTGAGAGCGGCGCAGAAGCCCAGCGAGCTGAAGGGATCAGCGACCCCTTCCCCGCCCGAGTTCACCCACCCCACCGACGGCGACGGGTGATCGGTGAACCCGATGGCGTCCCAACCCACCGCTTCGGCCGCCCGGGCGAACCGGCGCACCTCGTCCGGGGCGAGGATGCCGGGCGTCCAGGCCGGATCGCCGATGCCGTGCTGGATCCCGAACTGCATGCCGGCCGGCATCTAGCCGTCGCCGCGTGAGAGCAGCGTGGGCATGCGGTTGGTGCGGACCTCACGGAAGGGGAGCTCGCGGTCGAGCGACGGCTCCCTGGGCAGGCCCAGGACCCGCTCGCTGATGATGTTCTTCTGGATCTCGGCCGTCCCGCTGGCCATGCTCCCGCCCTGCCGCCCGAGGTAGCCGACGCCCTGGGCCGAACCCGGGGCGGCATGGTCGGGCGCCCAGGCGACGGCGTGCATGCCGCCCAGGGCCATGCCCACGTCGGACCCCTCGATGCCCACCTCGGAGCCGTAGAGGCGCAGGAGGGAGCCGGCCGCGGGCGGCATGACCCCGGTCGCCATCCCTTGCACGACCCGGGCTGCCAGGTGCCCGCTCACCGTCGAGCGGACGTGGTTGGCGACGACCTGTTGGAGGAGGTCGGCGTCGTCGCGCACGCCCCGCGCTCTGGCGACGTCGAGGATCCCGCCGCCCCGGGCGGCCCCGATGGTTCCCCCCACGCTCATCGAGTGGAAGACCGATCCGCCGCCCACGGTGTTGCGCTCGTGCACGAGCAGGCGGGAGGCCACGTTCCAGCCGTCGTCGACAGCCCCGAGGACGTTGGCGGCCGGCACCGCCATGTCGTCGAAGAACTCCTGGCAGAAGCCGGCGCCGCCGCTGTTGAGGCGCAACGGGACGACGGTCATGCCGGGCATGCCCATCTCGACGATGAACATGCTCAGACCCCGGTGCTTGGGGACGTCCCAGTTCGTCCGGGCCAACAGCACCGCCATGTCGGAGACGTCGGCCTGGCTGGTCCAGACCTTCGAGCCGTTGAGGACGTACTGGTCGCCGTCCCGGGTGGCCCGGGTGATGGCGCCCGCGAGGTCGGAGCCGCCGGTGGGTTCGCTCAGCATCTGGGCCCAGAGCTTCTCCCCCCGGAGCATGGCCGGGATGTAGGCGGTCTTCTGCTCCTCCGTGGCGAACTCCAGCATGGTCGGGGCGATCATCCCGATCGACAGCCCCCACATCGACCCGGAGAGGTTGAACAGGTCGACAGCCCGGCCGCCGGCGGCTCGGACCTCGGCGTTGAAGGCGTCGCGGTGGGCACCAGTGAGCCCGAGGCCGCCGTACGCCTTCGGGAAGGCGATGCCGGCGAACCCGCCGTCCCACACCAGGGCCTGGAAGGCCTTGGCCCGGGCCGCTCGTCGGGCCGCGGCCCCGCCCTCGCCGAAGTCGAGGTCGGCCTCGTCGATCTCGAAGGCGGGAATGACCTCCGCCAGCCAGGCTCGGGCCCGGGCCCGGAACGACGCCAGATCCTCCCCCTCGGCGGTGGTCTCGCTGGATTCTCCGACCTCGGTCACGTGCGGCCCTCCCTCCGAGCGATGAACGTTTCTACCGGAGGCGGCCGCCGCCGGCACGTCCAGTCACGCCCGGCCCGGCCGGGCAGGGGCCCATTACCCTTCCCTCGTCACGACCGAGGGAGACGGGGTCACCGATGGAGCTGGTGCTGGAAGGCGATCAGGAGCTGCTCCTCGAGACCACCCGGCGCTTCCTCCGGGCCGAGAGCCCCATGACGGCGGTTCGAGGCCTGGTCGACGACCCTGTCGGGTTCGACCGCGGCTACTGGCGTCGGGGCGCCGAACTGGGCTGGACCGCCATGCTGGTCCCCGAGGCCCTCGGCGGGGGGAGCATCACCGGGAAGGGCCTGCTCGACCTCGCGCTGGTGGCGGAGGAGTTCGGCCAGACCGCCGCCCCCGGGCCCCTCATCCCGGTCAACGTCGTCGCCGCCGCACTGGCCCGTGCCGGCACGCCCACCCACCAGGCGGAGGTGCTACCGGCCTTGGTCTCCGGGGAGGCGGTGGCCACCTGGGCCTTCGCCGAGGGGGACGCCACCTGGGATGGCGCCGGGGTGGAGCTGGCCGCCACCGCCGAGGGCGAAGACTGGGTCCTCGAAGGCGACAAGGCGTTCGTCCAGGACGCCGGGGTCGCCGACTGGTTCCTCGTGACCGCCCGAACGGCGGCGGACGGGGCGCTGACCCAGTTCCTGGTGCCGGCGGGCGCCGAGGGCGTGCGGGTCGACCCGTTGGTGTCGCTCGACATGGTCCGCCGCTTCGGCAACCTGCACCTCGGGGCAGTCCGGGTCCCGGCCTCGGCCGTGGTCGGCACCGTCGGCGGAGCCGATGGCGACGTCGAGCACCAGCTGCAGGTGGCCCTCGTGCTGCAGAACGCCGAGACGGTGGGCGCCGCCGCCAAGCTCTTCGACACCGCCCTCGAGTACTGCAACGACCGGGTCTCCTTCGGCCGGCCGATCGGGTCGTACCAGGCGCTGAAGCACCGCCTGGCCGAGATGAAGCTGGCGCTCGAAGCCTGCCTCGGGACCTCGACGGCATCGGCCCGGGCCGTGCAGGACGGGGCCGCCGACGCCGGCCAACTGGTGCGGATGTCAGCCGCATACATTGGCGACGAGTCGCCGTCGCTGGCGCAGAGCACCATCCAGCTCCATGGCGGCATCGGGGTGACGTGGGAGTCCGACCTCCACATCTACCTGCGTCGGATCGCCCAGAACGCCGCCCTCTACGGCTCTCCCCGCCAGCTCCGGCTCCAGCTCGCCGGCCTGCTCGGGCTCTAGCCCCGCCGGTCCCGGGCCATGGCTGCGTCGATCGTCCTCGTGCACGGCGCGTTCAACGGCGCCTGGTGCTTCGACCCGCTGGTCGAACGGCTCCGGGCCCGGGGCCGGGACGTGACGGCCGTCGACCTTCCCGGCCACGGCGAGGACCCCGGCCCGTTCGGCGACCTGCACGCCGACGCCGAGCAGGTGAGGGCCCTTCTCGACGCCGCCGATCCGGCCGAGGGCGTCGTCCTGGTAGGTCACTCCTACGGCGGGGCGGTGATCACCGAGGCCGGCGACCATCCCGCTGTGCGCCGCCTCGTCTACCTGGCCGCCTTCGCGCTCGACGCCGACGAGACCTGCATCAACGCCGCCGCCAGTGAGTTCAAGGCGGCCGGCTACTCCCACGCCGGCCGCCCCAACCTCGGGCACGCCTTCGTGCCTGACGACGTCGGCAACGCCACGCTCGACCTCGACCAGATGACGCTGCTGTTCTACGGCGGTTGCGATCCCGCCACCGTCGACTGGGCCCTGGCCAGGCTCGGTGGACAGCCGCTCGGCAACCTGCGGGAGTCCCCCGCGACCGTGGCCTGGCGGGTGAAGCCGTCCAGCTACGCGGTGTCCGCCGAGGACATGGCGGTGCACCCCGGGCTGCAGAAGATCATGGCCGATCGGTGCAGCGATCACGTCGAGTGGCCCACGGCGCACTTCGCCTTCCTCTCGGACCCCGATCTTGTGGCCGACTTCCTCGACCGGTTCTGAGCTCGACAATCCCTTCGGCGCTGCGATCCGTATCTCGGGCATGACCACCTCGGCCCGGTTGACGGCACCACGCGGCAGGACGACCCGCCCGGGCGTCGGTTGGCGACTGATGTGCGGACTCGTCGGCCTGGCGGCGTTGCTCGCCGCTGGCTGCGGGTCAAGTTCGGGGACCAGCAACTCGTCCGCAGGTGACGCGGGTACGACCACGACGGTCGCCGCCACTCCCACGACCGGCGCCGGCGGCGCGGCGGCCGCCGGCGCCACCGTGGCGGTGGCCAGCGATCCCAAGCTCGGCTCCCTGCTGGTCGGGCCCAACGGCCACACGCTGTACCTCTTCGAGAAGGACCAGGGGACGACGACGGCCTGCACCGGCGGTTGCGCCAGCGCCTGGCCGGCGCTGAAGGCCACGGGCTCGCCCACCGCCGGCAGCGGCGTGACGGCAAGCTTGTTGTCGGTGTCGAACGGTCAGGTCGTCTACAACGGCCATCTCCTCTACGAGTTCTCCGGCGACCAGGCCGCCGGTACGACCAACGGCGTCGGGATCCCTTCCTGGTTCGCGGTGAACCCCTCGGGCGACAAGATCGCCGCGAGCTGAGCGGGGACCGTCCCGTGGGAGCCGTGCCCGATCCTCCGCCGCCGCGGCGGTCCCGCCGGATCGGCTTCGCCGGCCGACCGCCCGGCCTGAACGAGCCCCGACAGCACACGCTCGCCCCCGGAGGTCTGATCGACGTGTCGGACGAAGCCCTCCTGGCCGGGCTCGGTGCCGGCGACGAGACGGCGGCGGCCGTGTTCGTGCGCCGGTTCCAGCAACGGGTGTTCGGCCTGGCCCGCACCATCGTCGGCGACGACGGCCGGGCCGCCGACGTGGCGCAGGAGGCGTTCATGCGGGCCTGGCGCCACGCCCCCACCTACGACGCCCGCCGGGGCTCGGTGGTGACCTGGCTGCTGTCGATCACCCGCAACCTCGCCATCGATCGCCTCCGCGTCGAGCAGGCCAGGCCGGTGGACGACCTCGACCGTCTCGTCTCGCCCCCGGCCTCGGCGGAGCGGCAACCGGACGAGATGGCCGTCACCGGCGACGAGATGCGCCGTGTGCGTGCCGCCCTCGAGGGCCTTCCCGGCGAGCAGCGCCGGGCCCTCGTGCTGGCGGCGCTCGGGGGGCGCACCGCCAAGGAGGTCGGCGAGCTGGAGGAGATCCCGCTCGGCACGGCGAAGACCCGCATCCGCACCGCCCTCATCCACGTACGCGACGCCCTCGAGCAGGACCGGCCCCAGTGAGCGATCCCTTCGACCCCCGCGACCCGTCGACGGGTCACCTCGACGACGACATGGCCGTCGAGCTGGCGCTCGGGCTGGCCACCGGCCGGGACCGGGCCGGCTCGCTCGCCCACCTCGTCGAGTGCTCGTCCTGCCGGGGCCGAGTGGACGGTCTCCGCGAGACCGGCGACGGGCTGCTGTTGCTGGCGCCTCCGGCCGAACCGCCCGCCGGCTTCGAGCAGGATGTGTTGGCCTCGCTCCGGGCCGCCCGTCCGTCGGCGGCTCCTCGCCGGCTCCGCCCGATGCTGCTCGCCGCGGCCGCCCTGCTGGTGGTGGCGGCGATCGGGATCGGCATCGTCCTCGGGCAGCGGGGGTCCTCCCCGTCCGACGGGCTGAGCACCGCCACCATGCGGACCCCGGCCGGGGTCGACGTGGGCACGGTCTGGCGCCATCCGGGGCAACCATCGTGGCTCTTCGTCTCGGTGCCCGGCTGGCGGCACTGGGAGGCCGACGGCGACGGCGGCCGCGAATACCGGCTCCAGCTCACGCTGAGCGACGGTCGCAAGGTCACGCTC
>DASXLH010000373.1:0-2886 GCA_036496335.1 Acidimicrobiales bacterium | reverse complement strand
CGGATCGCGGCCGGCGACCAGATCGACCCCGACGCCCTCGTCCGGCGTCTCGTGACGGCGGGCTACCGGCGTGAGTACCAGGTGGAGGCCAGGGGGGAGGTCGCCCTCCGGGGCTCGATCGTCGACGTCTACCCGTCGACGGCCGACGGGCCCGTCCGCATCGACCTGTGGGGCGACGAGGTCGACCGGCTGACCACGTTCAGCGTGAGCGACCAGCGCAGCCGGGACTCGGTCGAGTCGGTGGAGATCTTCCCGTGCCGCGAGCTGCTCGCCACCGACGACGTCCGCGCCCGGGCCGCCTCCCTGGTCCGCACCCAGCCCTGGGGGCGGGAGCACTGGGAGCGGCTCGCCGACGGCGCGTCGTTCGACGGGATGGAGTCGTGGCTGCCCTGGCTCACGGGTGACGACGCCGGGGCGGCCGAGCACGTCCTGCTGGATCTGCTTCCCGACGACGGCCGGGTGGTACTTGTCGAGCCCCGCCGCCTGCGGGACCGCGCCGGCGACCTCCTGGCGGAAGAGGCCGATCTCGCCGCCGCCCTGTCGAAGACCTGGGACGGCGTCGACACCGAGCATCTGCCCCGCCTGCACGTCGGCTTCGACCGCCTGCTGGCCCACACCCGCGCCCCCGCCCTGACCATCGCCAACGTGGCCGACAGCCCTGACGTGCCGGTCGTCCAGGCGATCGGCTGGGCCCCCATCATCGGCGACGGCACCGGCCTCGCCGAGAACCTGAAGGCGAAGCTGGCCGACGGCTGGAAGGTCGTGGTGGCCGCCGACGGGACCGGTACCGCCGAGCGGCTCCGATCCGTGCTGGCCGACCTGGGCGTGGCCGGCGCCGAGATCCGGGTCGCCCCGCTCGAGCGGGGTTGCAGCCTGCCGGCCAGCCGGCTCGCCATCCTGGGGGAGGCCGACCTGACCGGGCGTCGCCGCGCCCACCGTCAGGCCCGCGTCCGCAAGCGGGACAGCGCCGGCTTCTTCGAGGACCTCAAGCCCGGCGACTACGTCGTGCACGTCACCCACGGGGTCGGCCGCTACAACGGCATGGCGACCCGGGCCATCGGCGGCGTGGCCCGCGACTACCTCGTGCTCGACTACCGGGGCGGCGACCGCCTCTACGTCCCGTCGGACCAGATCGATGCCGTGCGCCACTACGTCGGCGGCGAGACGCCCACCCTGCACCGCCTGGGCGGCAGCGACTTCGCCCGGGCCAAGTCGCGGGTGCAGAGCGCGGCCAAGGAGATCGCCCAGGAGCTGGTCGTCCTCTACCAGCGCCGGATCAACGCCCCCGGTCACGCCTTTGCCGAGGACACCGCCTGGCAGCGGGAGATGGAGGAGTCGTTCCCCTACCGCGAGACCCCCGACCAGGAGCGGGCCATCGCCGAGGTGAAGGCCGACATGGAGTCGGAGCACCCCATGGACCGCCTGGTGTGCGGCGACGTCGGCTTCGGCAAGACGGAGGTGGCGCTTCGGGCCGCCTTCAAGGCGGTCCAGGACGGCTTCCAGGTGGCGATCCTCGTTCCGACGACGCTCCTGGCCCAGCAGCACTTCCAGACCTTCAGCGACCGCTTCGCCGGCTACCCGATCCGGGTCGAGGCGCTCTCGAGGTTCCTCACCACCGCCCAGGCCAAGGTGGTCGTGAAGGGTGTGGCCGCCGGTGAGGTCGACGTCGTCATCGGCACCCATCGCCTGCTGTCGGAGGACATCTCGTTCAAGAAGCTCGGTCTGCTCGTGGTCGACGAGGAGCAGCGGTTCGGCGTCTCCCACAAGGAGGCCATGAAGCAGCTCAAGAACGACGTGGACGTGCTCACGCTGTCGGCCACGCCCATCCCCCGCACGCTGGAGATGAGCCTCACCGGCATCCGCGACTTGAGCCTTCTCAACACACCCCCAGCCGAACGCCAGCCGATTCTCACCTATGTCGGTGAGCATGACGACCGGGCGGTGGCCGAGGCGATCCGCCGCGAGCTCCTCCGAGAGGGACAGGTCTTCTTCGTGCACAATCGGGTGCAGGACATCGAGCAGGTGGCCGGCGACCTCCGCGAGCTCGTCCCCGAGGCCCGCATCGCCGTCGCCCACGGCCAGATGGACGAGGGCACCCTCGAGAAGGTCGTGCTCGACTTCTGGGAGCGCCAGTACGACGTATTGGTCTGCACCACCATCATCGAGTCCGGGATCGACATGCCCACCGTCAACACGCTGGTCGTCGACCGCGCCGACCGGCTCGGACTCGGCCAGCTCCACCAGCTCCGCGGACGGGTGGGCCGGGCCGGCTCGCGCGCCTACGCCTACCTGTTCCATCCTCGTGACCACTCCCTCTCGGAAGAGGCCTACGAGCGGCTGAAGACCATCGGTGAGGCGACCGAGCTCGGGTCCGGCTTCAAGATCGCCATGCGCGACCTCGAGATCCGCGGCGCCGGCAACCTGCTGGGCGAGAGCCAGTCGGGCCACATCGCCGCCGTCGGCTACGACCTGTACGTGCAGATGGTGACCGAAGCGGTGGCCGAGCTGAAGGGCGAGACGGTCAAGCCGCCGGCCGAGGTCAAGCTGGAGCTCCCGATCGACGCCAACCTGCCCACCGACTACGTGGCCAAGGAGGAGCTCCGCCTCGAGGCCTACCGTCGACTGGCGGTGGTGGAGACACCCCAGGAGGTCGACGACATCCGGACGGAGTGGCTCGACCGCTACGGCCCGATCCCGGTCGAAGCCGACGCCCTCCTACGGGTGGCACGCCTCCGGGCCGAGTGCGTACGGGTCGGGGTGCGCGAGGTGGCCGTGACCCGCAACCCCACCCGTCCCGGCTTCGTCGCCCGGCTCAACCCGGTCAAGCTGCGCATGAGCGCGACGATCCGGCTCAAGCGCCTGGCACCGAGCGCGGTCTTCAAGCCC
>DASXLH010000372.1:0-3335 GCA_036496335.1 Acidimicrobiales bacterium | reverse complement strand
GAGCCTCGACCACGCGATCTGGTTCCACCGCCTCCCAAGGGTCGACGAGTGGTTCTTCTGCGAGGTGCGCCCCCTCACCGTCCGCGACTCCCGCGGCCTCGTGCTCGGCACGATGTTCGACCAGGCCGGCCGCCACCTCGCCACCTTCACCCAGGAGATGTTCCTCAAGATCTTCTAGGCCGGAAACGGAATGAGGCCTGAATCCCGCCGGGCAGCTCATGGGCTAGCTGTAGCCCTCGCTGTCGTCGCTGATGGGCAGCACCGGGGCAAGGCCCGACACCCGGAGCAGTTGCCGGATGGGCGGACTCGGGTGACGTAGCACGAGGTGTCCGAGCTCCTCCACCACCCGCCGGCGAACCTTGATCAGCGCGGCCAGGCCGATCGAGTCGCAGAACGTCAGATCGGTGAGGTCGAGCACCGTCGGCCGGTCCCGGCGGATATCGAACGGCACCGCGGTGAGCACCATGGCCGAATCCAGGTCGAGCTCGCCGTGCAGGTAGAGAACACAGGGCTCGTCCTCGTCCGTGGTGACGTAGAAGAGGGTGTCGGTCAGACCGGGATCAGGCCAGCGCACAGGCTGCTCCTCGGCGTCGTCGGGGGCCCCACCTCGGCCCTTGAACGGGTTCCCGGGACACCGCCCGGGCGTGCAACCCATGCCCACGCCACGGCGACTTCATGCCACGTCGGGCCTGCGCTCGATGCCGGGGAGGACGGGACCGACCGGTTGAGACGCAAACGGCGAGATGTCTGGCCCATGACACGGAACGGCCCCCTGACGGCGGTCAGGGGGCCGGTTCCAGCACCAACGGCACTCAGTAGCGAAAGGTGGATACCCAGCGGTGAGACAGCCCAAACCGGCCTTCGGCCCACACCCATCGGCGAACCCTCGATCCCGACACGCAGCCAGTGACCGCGTCGACGGGTACCGTGAGGGCGTGGAGCTCGTCTCCGGGATCGGTGAGATGGTCGGGGCGTCCCGCCCATGAGCCGCCGATGGAAGCTCGACCGGCTCCACGGTCCGTCGTTCATCGCCGGCGCGGTGCTCTCCGGCGTGATCGTCATGGCCGGCACCGCCGGTGTGCTGAAGGGCGACGCCGAGCACGTCGGCACGTTGGCGGCCTGGATCGCCGCCATCGGCACCACCGCCGCCCTGTTCGCCGCACTCGCCCTCCTATGGGCTGAACAGCGCCGCGGTCGGAGCGATCTCCGCCTCGAGACCCGCATGGACGGTGCCGATGCCGTCATCACCGCCCGGAACTTCGGCGGTGTCGACGAGGTGATCTTCCGTCTGCGCTTCGTCGCCGACGGCATGCCCCACCCGGCCGACCCGTACGGCGTCGACGACGAGCACCGCCTGCCGCCCTTGCAGGCCCTGATCAGTCCGCGCTCCGCCCTTGAGTGGCACGTGCCGGAGCAACTGCTGCGCCAGACCCGGCTCCACGACCCGTCCGTCCGCCAGATCGACCGGCTCTCGGATCAACCCCTCCCGATGCGGGCCTACGTCGAGACTGGGACCGGAGAGGCGACGTGGGCCGAGACCACCATCACGCTCCCACCGGGAGCCCGGCCCGACTGAGGTCGGATGCCGGCCGGTACCGGTGCCCGGCGACCGGCCGAACCTCGACGGCCTAGAGGTCCTCGCCCTCGGGCCGGTGCCTGGCCCGGCGTCGACGGGACAGGACGTCGAGCCACAGGTACAGGCCCGCAGCCCCAGCCGCGGCCGGTGTCACCGCGGCCGGGAAGAACACCCCGACCGGGATGCTGACCATGAGGGCGAAGATGCCGGTGCGCAGCGGCAGCGACCACGTCCTGACGGGGCGGTCCGCCGGCTCGCCCCGGCCCCCGCCATGGGCGGAGTCGAGGTCATCGGGTGGCACGCTGCCGCCGAACGGAGACGTAGAGCATGGCGGCGTTGAGCAGGAAGAGCAGCCCCCACACGGCCGCACCCGACGCCGATCCACCGAGAACGGCGCCGACGAGCAGACCGAGGCAGCCCGCCAAGGAGATGAACAGGAACGTGGGCTTCACGAGCCAGGCCAGCGCCGGGGGCAGCGGCGCCGCGGCGGCGGCCGGGGGTGCGCTCGTCGAGGGCTTCGGGCTCGGCCTGGAACGTGCCTTCGCCGGGGGCGTGTACCTCGATCCCGACTTCTTCCGGTTGGCGGCCACGACCAAGCCTCGCACTCCCCGGGCGCCGGCCGTACGTCCGCAGGTTGGTCAGCCCAGCGGGGCCGGGCCGCCGCCCAGCTCCCTAGACCGCGCCGGTCGGACGGCGGCTGTCGCGCAGCTCCTGCAGGTCGGGCGGGAGCGGTGAGGCCCCCTCCCCCGGCGTCATCATCCGGCGCGGACGCTTGCCGGCGGTGAGCAGGGCGACGGTGTCGTAGTCGTCGCCGGCGGCATAGAACCGCCGCACGATCTCGATGCCGTCCTGGCCCCATCGGTCGACGTTGCCGAGCCAGCACTGCATGCCGTAGGCCGTCCACCGACGGAACTGCTCCCACGCGTCGTCCTCGTCGGGCACGCCCTCGGCGCCGGTCGACACCAGCGCATCGCGGTAGTGGGCGAACAGCGCCCGGTCGTTCCCACGCCGCTCGTCGATGGTGAGGGCGCCGATCATGAAGTAGTTGACGTCCCGCCAGGGCGTGCCTCTGCGGGCGAGCTGGAAGTCGAGCCAGATCCGGCGGCCGTCGGCGCCGACGTAGCTGTTGCCCTGGTGGGCGTCCCCGTGCACGAGGCAGAGCGGGCCGGCCTGCTCCTGTTCGTAGGCCGAGAGCTCGTCGAGGAGGAAGTTGAGCTGCTCGGGCGTCTCGTACGCCCACGCCGGCAGGACGGCCTGATAGGCGGGGTCCTCGAGGTTCAGGGCCAGGTAGTTGAAGAGACGGATGACCTGCTCCGTGTCGACGGGCGTGTCCATCGACCGGGGCAGCATCCGGTCGTCGTCCAGCACCGCGCTCCCCCACAGCGCCCCGTGCAGGGAGGCCAGCGACTCGAGGCTGCCGGCCACGCCGTCCACGCCGAGATGGTCGGCGGCGTTGCCGAAGCGCCCGCCTGCCGCTTCGAGATCCTCCATCACGACGATGCCGCGGCCACCACCGTCGCCGTCCCAGTCGGCGTAGTACGACCGTGGCAGCGGGGCGTCCAGCGCCTCAGCCGCGAGGTAGTAGAAGCGGGCCTCCCGCTCGCAGATGTCGCCGGTCTTGATCCCTTCCGACCAGTTCGACTTCAGGCACACCTGGGTGGGCAGCCCGGCCGCCACCCCGACGTCGTTCAGGTCGAGGGCGAGGCGCAGCTTGGTGGTGTGGGTGCTCTCCAGACCGAGCACGTCGAAGTCACGGACG
>DASXLH010000371.1:0-10687 GCA_036496335.1 Acidimicrobiales bacterium | reverse complement strand
CCCGCATCTCCAGCGGGATGATCGGTCCGGTCACCTCCCGCTCCCTTGCTCCCCGGGCAACGGTGGGGAGGCTAACTCCCGGCCCAGCGGGTCGTAGGCCACGACGGCGTCGACCGACGTCGGTCCGGCGAACGATCTCCGAGAGCGAAACGCCGTTACGCTTCGGGCACACCCCTCGTGGGGCAGGTGGAAGTCCTGACCGGCAGTGCAAGCCTGCGAAGCTCCCGTCTCGGCGGGGGCCCGACCCGGTGACATCCCGGGGCCGACGGTCAAAGTCCGGATGAGAACGAGGGCGTGTGCGCCCTCTGGCGCGCCCGCCTCGTCGTGCTCGGACAGCGACGGACAGCGGGAGCGAAGATGGAAGACGGGGAGGCGATGCGACGGGCGGTCGGCCTCGCCGACGGCGTCCGACGCTCGACCCGTCCCAACCCGTGGGTGGGCTGCGTCATCGAGAGCCCGGCCGGTGAGGTGTTCGAGGGCGCCACCCGCCCGCCTGGGGGTTTGCACGCCGAGGCCGTGGCGCTGGAGCTGGCCGGTGCGGCGGCGCGGGGAGCGACCCTGTGGACGACCCTCGAGCCCTGCTCCCACCACGGCCGGACGCCTCCCTGTGCCGACGCCATCGTCGCCGCCGGGGTCCGGCGGGTGGTGGTGGGGATCGAGGACCCCGACGCCCACGTCGCCGGTCGGGGCCTGACCCGGCTCCGGGAGGCGGGCGTCGAGGTCGAGGTCGGGGTGGCCGCCGGCGAGGTCGCCGAGCAGCTGGCGCCCTACCTCAAGCACCGCCGGACGGGCCGGCCCTGGGTGGTGCTGAAGCTGGCGGCCAGTCTCGACGGCCGCACCGCCGCACCCGACGGGTCCTCGAAGTGGATCACCGGGCCGGAGGCCCGGGCCGACGCCCACCGCCTCCGGGCCGAGAGCGACGCCGTCGTCGTCGGCGCCGGCACGGTGCGGGCCGACGACCCCGCGCTCACGGTCCGCCTCGCCGACGGCGACGACGGCGACGACGGCGACCGCCAGCCCCTCCGGGTGGTGCTCGGCCACGCCCCCGAAGGAGCCGCCGTGCGCCCCGCCCTGGAGCTGAGCGGTGACCTCGGCGAGGTGCTCGACGAGCTGGGGCGGCGCGGGGTGCTGCAGGCCATGGTGGAGGGCGGGGCCACGGTGGCCGGTGCGTTCCACCGCGCCGGCCTCGTCGACCGCTACGTCGTCTACCTCGCTCCGGCCCTCTTCGGCGGCGCCGACGGCCGCGGCCTGTTCGCCGGCGCCGGGGCGCCCAGCATCGACGACGTGTGGCGGGGGCGGATCGTGTCGGTCGAGCGCCTCGGCGACGACCTCCGGGTGGAGGTGGCCTAGTGGTCCGTCTGCGAATCGATCCGGCGATTCCGCCGGCTGGCTGTCGCCGCTCGCGGCGTCCTCGTCCTAGCGCTTGGACGAGGCAGGCGCGTGGTCCTGCGTCCTTGCGAGCAGCAACCCCAGCTCGCCGGACCCGCACCGCCAATTCGGAGACGGACCACTAGCGGTGTTCACCGGGATCGTGGAGGAGCTGGGCTCGATCGAGGGACGGGACGGGGCCCGCGTGCGCATCGCCGCGGCCGACGTCCTCGACGGGGCGTCCCTCGGCGACTCGATCGCCGTCAACGGGTGCTGCCTCACGGTGGTCGCCCTGGGGGACGGCTGGTGGGAGGCCGACGTGAGCGGGGAGACCTTCGCCCGCACCAACCTCGGCGACCTGTCGGTCGGTGCGCCCGTCAACCTCGAGCGGCCGGTGCGCCTGGCCGACCGCCTGGGCGGGCACCTGGTGCAGGGCCACGTCGACGCCGTCGGCGAAGTGGTGCAGGCCGTCCCTGACCTCCGGGTCCGGATCCCGTCGGAGCTGGCCCGCTACCTCGTGGTCAAGGGCTCGGTGACGGTCGACGGCGTGAGCCTCACCGTGGTCGACGTCCTCGACGACGCCTTCACCGTCGCCGTCATCCCCCACACCGCCGCGGTCACCACCCTCGGCACCCGCCGCCCCGGGGACCACGTCAACCTCGAGGTCGACGTCGTCGCCAAGTACGTCGAGCGCCTGTTGGACGCCCGGCGATGAACCGACGCACGACCGGTCAGGAGCCTCATGATGAGGAACGAGCGATGAGGAACGAACGATGAGGAACGAACGATGAGCGAGACCACCACCTGGCAGCTGGCGCCGATCGAGGACGCCATCGCCGCCATCGGCCGCGGCGAGATCGTGGTCGTCGTCGACGACGAGGAGCGGGAGAACGAAGGCGACCTCATCCTGGCGGCCGAGGCGGCCACGCCCGAGAAAATCGCGTTCTTCCTCGCCCACACCTCCGGGCTGATCTGCACCTCGCTCACGGCCGAGCGCTGCGACGAGCTGCAGCTTCCGCTGATGGTGGCCGACAACACCGAGGCGCAGCGCACCGCCTTCACCCACTCGGTCGACTTCCGCCACGGCACCACCACCGGCATCTCGGCCTTCGACCGCTCGGCCACCATCCGGGCGCTGGTCGATCCCGACACCCGGCCCGACGACCTCAGCCGGCCCGGCCACATCTTCCCGCTGCGGGCGGTGGAGGGCGGCGTGCTCAAACGGGCCGGTCACACCGAAGCCGCCGTCGACCTGGCCCGCCTCGCCGGGCTGGCACCGGCCGGGGTGCTGTGCGAGGTGGTCGACGAGAAGAAGACCGACATGGCCCGCTTGCCGGAGTTGGTCCGCTTCGCCGACCGGCACGGCCTGCTGGTGATCTCGATCGCCGACCTGGTGCGGTACCGCCGGCGGACCGAACCGGTGGTCGAGCGGGTGGCCGAGGCCCGCATCCCGACCCAGTGGGGCGAGTTCAGCTGCGTGGCCTACGAGAGCCACCTCGACGGCATGACCCATCTCGCCCTCGTGATGGGTGACGTCGACGGTGCCGACGACGTGCTGGTGCGGGTCCACAGCGAGTGCCTGACGGGCGACGTGTTCGGCTCGCTCCGCTGCGACTGCGGCATCCAGCTCGACGCCGCCATGCGCCAGATCGGCGAGGAGGGCCGCGGCGTGGTCGTCTACCTCCGCGGCCACGAGGGTCGCGGCATCGGCATCGCCAACAAGTTGCGGGCCTACGTCCTGCAGGAGCGGGGTCGGGACACCGTCGACGCCAACGTCGACCTCGGCCTGCACGTCGACTCTCGGGAGTACGGGATCGGCGCCCAGATCCTGGTCGACCTGGGCATCACCACCATGCGCCTGCTCACCAACAACCCGGCCAAGCGCGACGGCCTGGCCGGCTACGGCCTCGAGGTGGTCGAGCGGGTGCCGCTCGAGTCGGCCCCCAACCCGGAGAACCTCGCGTATCTCCGCACCAAGCGGGAGCGCCTCGGCCACCTGCTCGACGGGCTCGACGATGTCCTCTGAGAACCGGGCCGGTCTGTCGACCGGTGCCGCGCCCCTGCTCGACGGCTCCGGCCTGCGCGTCGCCTTGGCCTGCGGGCGGTTCAACGACCGCATCACCAATGGCCTGCTGGCCGGCTGCCGCGCCCGCCTGACCGAGCTGCAGGTCGACGATGGCGACATCACCGAGCACTGGGCGCCGGGTGCCTTCGAGCTCCCGTTGGTGGCCCGGCACCTGGCCGAGACCGGCCGGGTCGACGCGGTGGTGACCCTGGGCGCCGTGATCCGGGGCGACACACCGCACTTCGAGTTCGTGGCGGGGGAGTGCGCCGCCGGCGTGGCCCGGGTGGCGCTCGACACCGGGGTCCCGATCGTGTTCGGAGTGCTCACCACCGACACCGTCGGTCAGGCCTTCGTGCGCTCGGTCGACGGACCGGGCAACAAGGGCCGCGAGTCGGCCGACACGGCCGTCGAGATGGCCTGCCTGATCCGGGGCATCCGAGGTGCCGCCGGTGGCGGGGGTCGGGTCGGCTTCCGCGGCGGCGACGGAACGGCCCAGCGGTAGCGTCCCGGCCCGATGTTGAAGCTCGTCCTCCCCAAGGGTTCCCTCGAGAACGCCACGCTCGACCTTTTCGAACAGGCCGATCTCGCCGTGCACCGCGGCTCGGCGGTGGCCTACCGGGCCACGATCGACGATCCCCGGGTGGCCGAGGTGCACATCCTCCGGCCCCAGGAGATCCCGACCTATGTGGCCGAGGGCCTCTACGACCTCGGGATCACGGGTGGGGACTGGATCGAGGAGACCTCGAGCGAGGTGGTGTCGCTCTGCCAGCTCCGGTACTCCAAGGCCAGCGACGAACCGGTGCGGTTGGTGCTGGCGGTGGCCGGCGACGCGCCCTGGGGCGCGGTGGGCGACCTGCCGGCTGGCGTGCGGGTGTCGACCGAGTACCCCGAGCTCACCCGCCGCTACCTCGAGCGCCACGGCATCGACGGCTCGGTCCGGCTCTCCTACGGCGCCACCGAGGCCAAGATCCCCGACATCGCCGACGCGGTGGTGGAGCTCACCGAGACCGGTCGAGCCCTGCGGGCGGCGGGTCTGAAGATCATCGACACCGTGCTGAGCTCCCACACCGAGCTGGTCGCCAACCCGGCGGCCCACGCCGACCCCGAGAAGCGCCACGCCATGGAGCAGATCCAGACGCTCCTGCAGGGCGTGATGGAGGCCCGGGGAAAGGTGCTGGTCAAGCTCAACGTGGCCGAGAAGCAGCTCGACCCGGTGATCGCCATCCTCCCGTCGATGAAATCACCGACGGTCTCGAAGCTGTTCGGCGAAGGCGGCTACGCGGTCGAGGCGGTCGTGCGCAAGCAGGAGATCAACACCCTGATCCCCGCCCTGAAGGACGCCGGGGCCACGGACATCATCGAGATCCCGCTCGCCAAGATCGTCCACTGAGGGCGTCCACGGCGTGACGACGATCGAGGCCGGCGTGGTGGCGTCGTTCGACGACGCCCGGGGCTACGGGACGGTGAGCCGCTCCGGCGACGGCACCGAGCTGTTCCTCCACTGCACCGCCATCGCCGACGGGACCCGCACCATCGGGGTCGGCCAGCGCGTCCGCTTCGTCACCGTCGCCGGCCACCTGGGTCGGCTCGAGGCCCGGGCCGTCGAGAAGGTCTGAAGCCCCCGGCGGGACTCAGGACTCGAGCGAATCGGTCGGGCGTTGGAGCGGAACGAGTCTTCGTTTCGGCGCCACGGCGCCAAAACAGGGGCGCTGTGTTCATTGGGCTCCTCGCCTATCGGCTCGGCTCCTCAGTCGTCGCTCCCGCCGAGCTCGTCGTCCTCGTCGTCGGGGTCGGGAGCGTTGATCTCGCTGAGACGGACGAAGGCGAGCCGGACCTGGGTGAGGGCCGCCAACAGCGCCTCCTCCTCGTCGCCCAGCCGGCCCCGGGTGGCGTCGACCAGGCCGGCGAGGGCGTCGATCGCCAGCTGACCCTCGCTGAGGTTGGGGGGCCGGCGGTTGAGGTGGATGGCGGCCAGTTGGAACAGCCCGATGGCGTGGTTGGCCACGACGACGGAGGCCGGGGTGCGGGCCAGCTCGGCCTGCATGGCGGCCAGCTCGTCGGCCAGCTCGGAGTGGCTCTCGCCGTCGAGCGGCCCGTCGCCGGGGGAGGGACCGTCGCCGGGTGTCCACAGATCTGCCACGTCCGGGTACCCTACCGAGGACAACCGAACAGGAAGCGGGCCCGCGTCTCGAGCGCCGGCCCCACCCGGCCACCGTGTGTGCGCTCCGGGTCGTGCGTGCGAGCCGCCCCTTCCGGGGGCGGTCCGTCGGTCCGCTTCCGATGAACCTCAGGAGCGGCGCCATCGCCACACCCGTCACCACCGAGCCCCGGATCAACGATCGGATCCGCGCCCGCGAAGTCCGTCTGGTCTCCGCGGAGGGCGAGCAGGTCGGCATCAAGCCCCTGCCCGAGGCCCTCGCCATCGCACGGGCCGCCGATCTCGACCTCGTCGAGGTCGCGCCCCAGGCCTCGCCTCCCGTCTGTCGGATCATGGACTACGGGAAGTACAAGTACGAGGCCGCGCAGCGCGCCAAGGAGTCCCGTCGGAAGACCACCCAGATCTCCATCAAGGAGATGAAGTACCGGGTGAAGATCGGACGAGGTGACTTCGAGACCAAGACCAAGAAGGTCGAGCACTTCCTCGGCGAGGGTCACAAGGTCAAGATCACGATCATGTTCCGCGGCCGCGAGGTCGCGCATCCGGAGCTCGGCATGAAGATCCTCGACGACGTCGCCGATCACGCCAAGGACCTGGCCAAGGTCGAAGCCGCACCTCGCCTCGACGGGCGCAACATGACGATGGTGCTCGCCCCGGACAAGCGGGTGCAGGACGCCGCTCGGCGGCGGGCCGCCGCCGAGGGCCCGACCCGCGGCGAGCCGGGCAGCGAATCCGAGGCCGATGGCCTGGCCGCTGATGGGCTCGCCCACGACGGGCCTGCCGACGACGAGTCGATGGTGAGCGCCGGGAACGGCCTCGCCGCACCGGCGCCGTCGGTCGCCACCAACGGCTCGTCCCCGGCGGTGGCGGACACGTCCCCCGAGGTCCCGGTGACCAGCGCCGACAACGCCGAAGCGAACGGGTCCGCGGCGCCGTAGCGCCTCGACCCACCTCACCTGCCAGCCCCAGCCTCCACCCAGTCAGGAAGTCCACACACGATGCCCAAGATGAAGACCCACCGCGGCGCGGCGAAGCGCTTCAAGGTCACCGGAACCGGCAAGCTCATCCGCCGCAAGGCGTTCATGAACCACCTGCTCGAGAAGAAGCCGTCGAAGCAGACCCGCCGCCTCAAGCGCGAGACCGGTCTCGCTCCGGGCGATGCCGCCCGGATGAAGACCCTGCTGGGCCGCTAGCCCCAACTCGCTCGCACACATCGTCGCGGCGCACGCCGCACCAGTCGAAGGGAACCACCATGGCCAGGGTCAAGCGGGCCGTACATGCAAAGAAGCACCACAAGGCCATCCTCGAGCAGGCCCAGGGGTACTACGGCAACAAGAGCCGCAGCTACCGCTCCGCCAACGAGCAGGTCATGCACTCGCTCCAGTACGCCTACCGGGACCGTCGGGCCCGGAAGGGCGACTTCCGCAAGCTCTGGATCCAGCGCATCAACGCCGCCGCCCGGCAGAACGGCATGTCCTACAGCCGCTTCATCGCCGGCCTCAAGGCAGCCGAGGTCGAGGTCGACCGCAAGATGCTCGCCGACCTGGCCGTCACCGACGGCGTGGCGTTCGCGGCGTTGGTGAAGGTCGCCGACGCCGCCGCCGGCGCCACTGCCTGAGACCGGATCCGGGACGACGGTGACCGAGCCGGTGCTCGGCGCCCGGCACCGTGAGGTCGACCGTCTCCGCCGGTTGACGCGTCGTGCCACGGAACGGTCGGCCGCCGGCCTGTTCGTGGTGGAGGGCCCGACCCTGGTGGCCGCCGCCCTCGCCGCCGCCGCCCCGCTGGAGGCGGTGTACGTCGCCGCCCCCAACGGGAGGAAGTTCGAGGACCTGCTGGCGCGAGCCACGGCGGCCGGCGTGCCCGTGCGGGAGCTGGCGCCGGGGGTGCTGGAGCGGGTGGCCGACACGGCCACCCCCCAGGGCGTCGTCGCCCTGTGCCGGTCGGTCACCGTCGGGTTGGACGCCATCGCCACCGGGGGCTTCGTGCTGGTCGGCGTGGACGTCGCCGATCCCGGCAACGCCGGGACCATGATCCGCGCCGCCGACGCCACCGGAGCCCGAGCGGTCGTCTTCACCGGCACCTCGGTCGACGTGACCAACCCCAAGGTCGTCCGGGCGGCGGCCGGATCGCTCTTCCACCTTCCCGTGGTCGCCGCCCGACGGCCGGACCCCCCGATCCCGGAGGTGGACGAGGGGGAGTCCGCCGGAGCGGCCGCCGTGCTGCGTGCGCTGGCCGCCTCGGGGCGCCGCCTCGTCGGGGCGGCCGCCCACGCCGGGGAGGCGAGCGACGTGGCCGACCTCACCGGCGATCTGGCCATCGTGGTCGGCAACGAGGCCCACGGTCTCCCCCCGTCGCTGGCCCTCGACGGCTTCGTCCACGTGCCCATGGAGGGCCGGGCCGAGTCGCTCAACGTGGCGGTGGCGGCCGCCATCCTCTGCTACGAGTCGGCCCGTCAACGCCGTGGGGCGCGCCGTGACTGACGCCACCGATGTGGCCCTCGACGAGCTGCCCGTGGCGGTGGCGGTCATCGGCGCCGACCGCCGCGTCGTGGCCGCCAACCGGTCGGCGGCCGCCCTCGTGGGTCGGGCCCTCGGTGATCTGGTCGGCGCCCGCCTCGACGACCTCCTGGCCCCGATCGACGGTGACGAGCCGGGATGGCTGCGGGCCTGGCATCCCTCCGTCGCCCTGGCCTCCGTGCGGGGCTTCCCGGAGCACGAGGCCTGCCTCCGCAGGCCCGACGGCGGCATCGTGCGTGTGCTGGTGGCCGGTCGGTACCGGCGTGACGGCGGGGGCCGGCTCGAGGCCGTCGTGGTCACGGCCCGGCCCATGAGCGGGACGGCGTCCCCGACGGGTGCGATCCGCGCCGGGGCCACGCCCAGCGGGATGGAGATCGTCTCCACCGTGAGCCACGAGCTGCGGTCGCCCCTCACCTCGGTGAAGGGCTACTCGTCGCTCCTCCTGCACCGGTGGGATCGGATCCCGGAGGAGCAGAAGCGCTCGATGCTGGCCCAGATCAACCACGACGCCGACCGGGTCACCCGGCTGATCACCGAGCTGCTCGACATCTCCCGGCTCGAGACGGGACGGCTCTCCCTGCGACGCCAGGACGTCGATCTCACCGCGTTGGCGGCGACCGTGGTCGACAAGCTCGCCTTCGAGCACGCCGACCTCGAGGTGGCGATCGAGTTCCCGGCCGACTTCCCGCTCGTCTACGCCGACGCCGACAAGATCGAGCAGGTGCTGACCAACCTGGTCGAGAACGCCGCCAAGTACGCCAGCCCGACCGGCATGCGCATCGTCGGCTCGGTCGGCCCCGGCGAGGTGGCGGTGGCGGTCGAGGACCGCGGCAGCGGCATCCCGGCCGCCGATCTCCCGAGGGTGTTCACCCGGTTCTTCCGGCGGGATCACGGTCGCCCGACGGGGAGCGGGCTGGGGCTGTGGATCAGCCGCGGCCTGGTGGAGGCCCACGGCGGCCGGCTGACGGCGACGAGTATCGAGGGGACAGGCTCGATCTTCCGGTTTACTCTCCCGACCGATGCGTTCGAGCAACTCCACGGGTGAGCTCCCATTTCGCCCATGTCACCGGACCCCATGCCACCTGACCCCGCCACTGACACGTCCGAGGCTTCGCCGTCGCGCGACGGCGGTCCGGCTGACGGTCTCGACTCGCTCGTCGTCGATGCGCTGGCCCGGATCGGGGCGGCCGACGCCGGCCTGGAGCTGACCGGGCTCGACACCGACCTGCTGGGCAAGCGGTCGCCACTGTCCGGTCGCAAGTCGGCGCTGGGCCGCCTCGACCCCGACGCCCGACGCGAGGCCGGTCGTCTCCTCAACGAGGCGCGCCAGACGATCGAGACCGCGCTGGGGGAGCGTCGCCAGGTGGTTGCCGCCGCCGAGCTCACTGCCCGCCGCGAGGCCGAGCGACTCGACCTGACCGAGGTGCGGCCCACCCGGCAGCGGGGTCACCTCCATCTCGTCACACAGACGACGATGGCGCTCGAGGATGTCTTCGTCGGCATGGGCTTCACCGTGGCCGAGGGCCCCGTGGTCGAGACCGACTGGTACAACTTCGAGGCCCTCAACTTCCCCAAGGGCCATCCCGCCCGCAACATGTACGACACCCTCTACCTGGAGCTGGGCGAGCCGGAGTCCATCCTGCTGCGGACCCACACCAGCCCGGTCCAGATCCGTGTCATGGAGGGTCGGGAGCCGCCCATCTACTCGGTGATGCCGGGGCTGTGCCACCGGCGTGACACCACCGACGCCAGCCACCTCCCGAACTTCAACCAGATCGAGGGGCTGGTCGTCGATCGTGGCATCACCTTCGGCGACCTGGCCGGCACGCTGGCGGCGTTCACCCGGGCCTACTTCGGCGGCGACATCTCGTCCCGCCTGCGGCCGTCCTACTTCCCCTTCACCGAGCCGTCGGCGGAGTACGACATCACCTGCGTGTTCTGCCGGGGCGAGGGGTGCCGCACCTGCGGGCGGACGGGCTGGCTCGAGCTCGGTGGTTGCGGGATGGTCCACCCCAACGTGCTCACCAACGTGGGGATCGACCCCGAGGAGTGGTCGGGCTTCGCCTTCGGGTTCGGCATCGAGCGGCTGGCGATGATGCGCTACGGCATCGACGACATCCGCGAGTTCGTCACCAACGACCTCCGCTTCCTCTCGCAGTTCTGACGCCCCGCCCCCTCGTCCACCTCACCCCGAAAGGTCCGCCTCCGTGCTCGTGCCGCTCAGCTGGCTCAAGGACTTCGTCGATCTCGACCTGTCGGTTGATGACCTGGTCCTGCTGCTCGGCGACCTGGGGACGCCGGTGGAGTCGGTGACCGAGATCGGGGCCGGCCTGGACGGGGTGGTCGTGGCCCGGGTCGAGGAGATCGCGGCCATCGAGGGTGCCGACCGCATCCGGCGGGTGGTGGTCGACGCCGGCGGCCCGGAGCCGGTGCAGGTGGTGTGCGGGGCCTGGAACTTCGAGGTCGGCGACCTGGTCCCGCTGGCGACGGTGGGCACGGTCCTGCCCGGTGACTTCGCCATCGCCCGCCGCCGGATGAAGGGAGTCGAGTCGCAGGGGATGCTGTGCGCCTCCGACG
>DASXLH010000370.1:0-10512 GCA_036496335.1 Acidimicrobiales bacterium | reverse complement strand
GGGCCGGGTCGGGCCGACGCCGAGCGGATGGCCGAGCTGGTGTCCACTGAGCTGGGCTGCCGGCCGGAGGAGATCCTGGTGTGCTCCACGGGCCTCATCGGCATCCCGCTGCCCATGGCCCCCATCGAGTCGGGCACCGCCGCCCTCGTCGCGGCCCTCGCCGATGACGGCGGCACCGCCGCCGCCCGGGCGATCATGACCACCGACACCATCCGCAAGGAGGTGGTGGTCGAGGGTGCCGGCTTCATCGTGGGCGGGATGGCCAAGGGCGCGGCGATGCTCGCCCCCAACATGGCCACGATGCTGGCGGTGCTGACCACCGACGCCGAAGCGACCCCGGAGGAGCTGCTCCGGGCGCTTCGGGCCGGGGTGTCCAGCTCGTTCAACTCGCTGTCGGTCGACGGTTGCACCTCGACGAACGACACCGTCCTGCTGTTCGCCTCCGGCCTGGCCGGACGGGTCCAGCCCGGCGCCCTCGACGCCGCTGTCGCCGAGGCGTGCGGCTCGCTGGCCCGTCAGATGGCCTCCGACGCCGAGGGCGCCACGAAGGTGGTGGAGGTGCGCATCGTCGGGGCCGCCTCCGACGACGATGCGACCCGGGCGGCCCGGAAGGTGGCCGAGTCAAACCTGTGCAAGTGCTCCTGGTACGGCGAAGACCCGTACTGGGGCCGGATCGTGAGCGAGATCGGCAGCAGCGGGGCTGCCTTCGACCCCGACACCGTGTCCGTCTCCTACGGCGGCATCACCGTGGCCAGCCGGGGCATCGCCTGTCAGCACGACGCCGACGGGCTGAAGGCGGTCATGGCCGCCCCGGTCATCGAGATCGTGGCCGACCTCGGCCTGGGCGAGGGCGCCGGGATGATCCTCACCAACGACCTCAGCCACGCCTACATCGACGAGAACATGAGGACGTCATGACCGACGTGGCCGGCCTCACCGCGCTCGCCTCCGCCATTGACGGGGGCGCCATCGACCCCGCCGCCAAGGCCGGCGTCCTCGTCGAGGCCCTGCCCTACATCCGCCGCTTCTCCGGGAAGGTGGTCGTGGTCAAGTACGGCGGCAACGCCATGGCCGGCGCCCGCCGGGCCAACGTGGACACAGCCGGCGCCCGCCGGGCCAACGTGGACACAGCCGGCGCCCACCGGGCCAACATGGACACAGCCGGCGCCCTCCGGGCCGGCGTCGACGCCGCCGACGAGGGCGACACACCGGCCGACGAGCTGGCGCTGTTCGCCGAGGACATCGTGCTCCTGCACTCGGTGGGCATCCACGTCGTGGTGGTCCACGGCGGCGGCCCGCAGATCGGCGATCTGTTGTCGCGGCTGGGCATGGCGTCGACCTTCGTCGACGGCCTCCGGGTGACCGATGCCGACACCCTCGACGTGGTCCGGATGGTGCTGGTCGGCAAGGTCAACCGCGAGCTGGTCGCAGCCGTCAACGTCCACGGCCCGTTGGCGGTCGGCATCTCGGGCGAGGACGGTCACTTCCTCCACGCTCATGCCCGGTCGGCCGAGCTCGGCTTCGTCGGCGAGGTCGACGACGTCGACCCGACC
Source organism: Acidimicrobiales bacterium (assembly GCA_036496335.1). GTDB lineage: Bacteria > Actinomycetota > Acidimicrobiia > Acidimicrobiales > CADCSY01 > JAEKLB01. The sequence continues at coordinate 8,959 of DASXLH010000370.1, read as the reverse complement.
CTCCTGCAGCGCCTCCTCGACTCCCAGCTCATCCCTGTGGTCGCCACCATCGCCATGGACGACGAAGGGCAGGCCTACAACGTCAACGCCGACGCCGCCGCCGGCGCCATCGCCGCCGCCCTCGGCGCCGAGAAGGTGGTGTACCTCACCGACATCGAGGGCATCCGACGAGTGGCGGACGACCCGTCGACCCTGCTGTCCACCGTCTCGGTGAGCGAGCTCGACGCCCTGATCGCCGACGGCAGCGTGAGCGGCGGGATGATCCCAAAGGTGGCGTCGTGCATGGTGGCGGTGCAGGCCGGTGTCGGCCACGCCCACGTGCTCGACGGCCGCGTGCCGCACGTGCTGCTGCTCGAGATCTTCACCCGGAGCGGCATCGGCACCATGGTCACGAGATGAGCGCTCCCGAGTCGGGCCAGAGCCCGCTGATGAACACGTACCCGCCCCGGCCGGTGACCTTCGTGCGGGGGAGCGGCACCGAGCTGTGGGACGACGCCGGGCGCCGGTACCTCGACTTCCTCGGCGGCCTGGCCGTCACCGCCCTGGGCCATGCCCACCCCGTCGTGGCTGACGCCATCGCCGAGCAGGCCCACACCCTCCTGCACGTCTCCAACCTCTACGGCACGGTGGTGGGGCCCGAGGTGGCTGCCACCCTCGACCGCCTCCTGGGGGGTGGGGGCAAGGTCTTCTTCGCCAACTCCGGGGCCGAGGCCAACGAGTGCGCCATCAAGCTGGCCCGCAAGTGGGGTGGCCGTGGCACGTTCGGCGTGATCAGCGCCTACGGGTCGTTCCACGGCCGTACCCTCGCCACCCTCCACGCCACCGGTCAGCCCCAGAAGCACGAGGCGTTCCAACCCCTGCCGGAGGGCTTCCGCCATGTGGCCTGGTGCGACCTCGACGCTCTGGAGGCGGCCATCGACCCGTCGGTGGCGGCGGTGCTGCTTGAACCGGTGCAGGGTGAGGGCGGGGTGCAGCCGGCGACGGTCGAGTACTTCCAGGGGGTCCGCCGGCTCTGCGACGAACGGGGACTGCTCTTCATGGTCGACGAGGTCCAGACCGGGCTGGGCCGGACCGGTCGGTGGTTCGGCTTCGAGCACTTCGGCGTGCGTCCTGACGTCGTCACCATGGCCAAGGCGCTGGGCAACGGCATGCCGATCGGCGCCTGCTGGGCCCGTGACGAGGTCGCTGCCGCCTTCGAACCGGGTGACCATGCCACCACCTACGGGGGCCAGCCCCTGGCGGCGTCGGCGGCCCGGGCCGTGCTGGCCGTCATGGAGGCCGAGGACGCCCCCGGGCGGGCGGCGAAGGCGGGGGAGGAGCTGATGGCCCGACTGCGGGAGGTGCCCGGCATCGCCGACGTGCGAGGCCTGGGGCTGCTCATCGCCGCCGAGCTCGAGCCGGGCATCGACGCCCGGGCCGTGGCCGCCGATGCGCTGGCCGCGGGCCTGGTCGTCAACCCGGTCACGCCGACGGCGTTGCGGCTGGCGCCCCAACTGCTCGTGTCCGAGGACGAGATCGTCGAGGCGGTGGCGATCCTGGCCGGCGTGCTCGACGGCCACGCCCACCCGGAACCGACCATCGAGGAAGAGGCCTGAGATGCGGCACTTCCTGGAGATCGACGAGCTGTCGGCGGACGAGCTGGTCGAGGTCCTCGACCTGTCGGAGGAACCCGATCCGCACCGCCTGCTGACCGGCAAGGGCGCCGCCCTCGTCTTCGAGAAGCCGTCGCTGCGCACCCGCAGCTCGACCGAGCTGGCCGTGGTCCAGCTGGGCGGGCATCCCGTCACCATCACCGCCGCCGAGATCGGCCTCGGGGCCCGGGAGACGCCCGAGGACGTCGTGCGCACGCTGGCCGGCTACCACGCCGTGGTCGCGGCCCGGGTCTTCGAGCACGAGAAGCTCGAGCGGATGGCGGCGGTCGACGTCGTCCCCGTCGTCAACCTGCTGTCCGACCTCTCCCACCCGATGCAGGCCCTGGCCGACGTGCTCACGCTGCGCCAGCACTTCGGCGAGCTCGAGGGCCTCACCGTCGCCTACATCGGCGACGCCAACAACGTGAGCCGGTCGCTGGCCCTGGCCGTGGCCCTCACCGGCGGCACGATGCGGATCGGGAGCCCGTCGGGGTACGGGCCGGACCCGCTCGAGATCGACCGGGTCCGGGCCCTGGGCGGCACGATCGAGGTCTTCAACCGTCCCGAGCCGGCCGTGGCCGGCGCCGACGTCGTCTACACCGACGTGTGGGCGTCGATGGGGCAGGAGGACGAGGCCGAGGAGCGCCGCCGGGCCTTCGAGGGCTTCACCGTCGACGGCCTCCTGATGGCGGATGCGTCGCCCAACGCGGTGTTCCTGCACTGCCTGCCCGCCCACCGGGGCGAGGAGGTGGCCGCCGAAGTGCTCGAGTCGTACAAGAGCCTGGTGTGGCAGCAGGCCGCCAATCGCATGCACACGGCCCGAGGCCTGCTGGCCTTCCTGTTGGCCGACGAGCGCCAGGCCGCCAGCGGGGAAGGTCCATGACGGAGTCGACCAGCCTGGGCAAGACCCAGCGCCAGCACCGGATCGTCGGTCTGCTCGAGAACCACGGGGTCACCAGCCAGGGCCACCTGGTCGAGCTGCTGGACGCCGACGGCGTCCGGGCCACGCAGGCCACGGTCTCGCGCGACCTCGAGGAGCTCGGCGCGGTGAAGGTGCGCGTCCCGGGCGGCGACACCGTCTACGCCATCCCCGAACTGGCCCACGAGCAGCGCGCCCCGGAGGACCACCTCAAGCGGGTCTTCTCCGACTGGGTCGCCGACGTGGCCGTCTCCGGCAACCTGGTCGTCCTGCGCACACCACCCGGATCGGCCCACGTCGTCGGCTCCGCCCTCGACCGGGCCGGGCTGCCGACGGTGATCGGCACCGTCGCCGGCGACGACACCCTGCTGGTGGTCGTGGCCGCCCAGGCCGCCGGCCAGGACGTGGCCGACCACCTGGCCGGCCTGGCCGGACTCCGGCCCCCGCCCCGCCCACCGGCGGCCCCCGCCCGTCCCCGGGCCACCACCGCCCGTTCTCGGCCTGCCGCCGGCCGCCGTCCTCGCACCCCCAAGGAGTAGCCCCACCATGCCCACCCGCGCCGTCCTCGCCTACAGCGGTGGCCTCGACACCTCCATCGCCGTGAAGTGGATGCAGGACCACTACGGCTGCGAGGTGGTCGCCGTCGCCGTCGACGTCGGCCAGGAAGGCGCCGACATGGAGTCGGTCCGTCAGCGGGCCCTGGCCGCCGGGGCGATCGAGTCGGTCGTCGTCGACGCCCGGGCCGAGCTGGCCGAGGAGTACCTCGTCCCGGCACTCAAGGCCAACGCCCTCTACGAGGGTCGCTACCCGCTGGTGTCGGCGCTCTCCCGCCCGGTGATCGTCAAGCACCTGGTGGCCGCCGCCCGCCGCTACGGCGCCGACGCCGTGGCCCACGGCTGCACCGGGAAGGGCAACGACCAGGTCCGCTTCGAGGTGTCGACCCGGGCGCTCGCCCCCGACCTCGAGATCCTGGCCCCGGCCCGGGAGTGGGGGATGACCCGGGAAGAGTCGATCCTCTACGCCTACGACAACCAGATCCCGATCACCGCCACCAAGGAGAAGGTGTACTCCATCGACGACAACCTCTGGGGCCGGGCCATCGAGTGCGGCGAGATGGAGGACCCCTGGGCCGTGCCGCCGGTCGGGGTCTGGTCGCTCACCAAGGCGACCGCCACCGAGCCCCGTGACCTGGTGATCGGCTTCGAGCAGGGCAAGCCGGTCTCGCTCGACGGGGAGGCGATGGCGCCGATCGAGCTGATCGGTCGGGCCAACGAGATCGTCGGTGCCTACGGCTGGGGCCGCATCGACATGGTCGAGAACCGCCGGGTCGGCATCAAGAGCCGGGAGACCTACGAGTGCCCGGGTTCGCTGGCGCTGATCATGGCCCACGCCGACCTCGAGTCGATCACGCTCGAGCGCGAACTGGCCCGGGAGAAGGCCCGCCTGGAGCCCCGCTACGCCGAGTTGATCTACGACGGCCTCTGGTTCTCGCCGTTGAAGGAGGCCTTCGACGCCTTCGTCGACTCCAGCCAGGCCTTCGTCACCGGCGACGTGCGCCTGCGCCTCGAGCCGGGCTCCTGCCGGGTGACCGGTCGCCGCAGCCCGCACAGCCTCTACGACTACGGGCTGGCCACCTACGACGCCGCCGACTCCTTCCGTCACAGCGACTCGGCCGGCTTCGTCCGCCTCTGGGGCCTCGGCATCGAGACCTGGTCGCAGCGCCAGGGCCCCGGCTCCCGCTCGTGACGCTCTGGTCGGGGCGCTTCGAGGGCGGGCCGGCCGAGGAGCTGCTGGCCTACACCGTGAGCCTCCCCTTCGACCGGGCCCTCCTCGACGTCGACGTCGTGGCCTCGAAGGCCCACGTGCGGGGCCTGGGGCGGGCCGGGATCCTCTCCGCCGGCGAGGTCCTGGCCGTGGTGGCTGCGCTCGACGACGTGCTCCGGGAGATGGCAGACGGTTCGTTCGCCTTCGCGCCCGGTGACGAGGACATCCACACCGCCGTCGAGCGGCGGGTCACCGAGCTGGCCGGGGCCGCGGGGGCCAAGCTGCACACCGGCCGCAGCCGGAACGACCAGGCCGCCACCGACCTGCGCCTGTGGTGCAAGCGGGAGATCGGCGAGGTCGTCAGCCGCATCGTCGACCTGCAGGCGCTCCTCCTGGAGCGCTCCGAGTCGGCCGGCGACGCCGACCTGCCGGGCTACACCCACCTGCAGCGGGCCCAGCCCGTGTTGCTGGCCCACCATCTCCTGGCCCACGCCTGGGCGCTGGCCCGCGACGTCGAGCGCCTTCAGGACGCCGCCCGCCGCCTCGACGTGTCGCCCCTCGGGGCCGGGGCCCTGGCCGGCTCGTCGCTGCCCCTCGACCCCGACGGCGTGGCTGCCGACCTCGGCTTCGCCGCCCGGTTCGACAACAGCCTCGACGCGGTGAGCGACCGGGACTTCGTGGCCGAGACGCTCTTCGCCCTCACGCTGCTCGGCATCCACCTGTCACGGATGGGGGAGGAGCTGGTGCTGTGGGCCAGCGAGGAGTTCGGCTTCCTCGGGCTCGACGATGCCTGGTCGACCGGCAGCTCGATGATGCCCCAGAAGAAGAACCCGGACATCGCCGAGCTGGTGCGGGGGAGGTCGGGGCGACTGGTGGGGCATCTCACCGGTCTGCTCACCACGCTGAAGGGCCTGCCCCTCGCCTACAACCGCGACCTGCAGGAGGACAAGGAGCCCCTGTTCGACGCCGTCGCCCAGACCAAGCTCGGGTTGGGCGCGCTCCGAGGCCTGCTGGCGACGGCCACCTTCCGGACCGAGCGGATGCATGCCGCCGCCGCCAGCCCCACGATGGTGGCCACCGATCTGGCCGAGCTGCTCGTGAGCCGGGGCGTCCCCTTCCGTGACGCCCACGGGATCGTCGGCGGCCTGGTTCGCCGGTCGCTCGACGAAGGGCTCGACCTCGCCGACCTGGTGGCCTCGGAGCCGGCGCTGGGGCCGGAGGCAGCCCGCCTCTTCGAGCCGGGAGCCGCCCTCGCCCGGCGCTCGACGCCGGGCGGCGCCGGCCCCGACAGTGTCGCCGCCCAGCAGCGCCGTCTGGCCACGGTGCTCGACGATGTGCGGGTCTGGCTGAACCGGGACCCATCGCAGGACGGACCCCGCTGACGGTCGAGCGGGCTCAGGTCCCCCGATCCTTCTACGAGCGGGAGCCGGCGACGGTGGCCGTCGACCTGCTCGGGAAGTTGCTCGTCCACGGTGAGCGGGTGGGCCGGATCGTGGAGGTGGAGGCTTACCGGGGGCTGTCCGACCCGGCGTCGCACTCGTTCCGGGGCCCCACCCGGCGCAACGCCACGATGTTCGGGCCGGCCGGACACCTCTACGTGTACCGCTCCTATGGCATCCACTGGTGCGCCAACGCCAGTTGCGGCGACGGCAACGCCGTCCTCGTCCGGGCCCTGGAGCCCGTCGACGGCATCGAGGCGATGCGGGCCTCCCGCGGAGATCCACGCCGGGACCGGGACCTGTGCAGCGGCCCCGGGAAGCTCTGTCAGGCCCTCGGCATCCACGGTGAGCTCGACGGTGCCGACCTGGTGACGGGGGAGCAGGGCGTGGCCATCGTCAGCGACGGGACCCCGCCGCCGCCCGACCCGGTGCGCACGCCGAGGATCGGGATCTCGGTTGCGGTGGACGAGCTCCTCCGCTTCCACGTGCCGGGCGACCCGAACGTTTCCCGGCCGGTCGGGTCACGCGTGCGAGCATGACACCGCCATGAACGGGAACGACCTGCTCGCCGACCTGGAGGCCCGGGGCCTCGTGCACGACGCCACCGAGCTCGAGCTGCTGCGGGCCAGGCTCCAGGAAGGCCGCGTCACGCTGTACTACGGGTGCGATCCCAGCGCCGACAGCCTCCACGTCGGCAACCTGATCGGCGTCCTGGTCCTGCGCCGCTTCGCCGACGCCGGCCATGAGGCCATCGCGCTGGCCGGGGGCGCCACCGGGATGATCGGTGACCCCGGCGGGCGATCCGAGGAGCGCAACCTCCTCGATCAGGCCACGCTGGACCACAACGTGGCGCTCATCGCCGAGCAGCTCCGCCGGATCGGCGGCGTCGAGCTGGTGAACAACGCCGACTGGACCGCCCCGATCACCTTGATCGAGTTCCTGCGGGACATCGGCAAGCACGCCACGGTCAACCAGATGATGGCGAGGGAGTCGGTCCGGGCCCGGCTCGAGAGCGAGCACGGGATCTCCTTCACCGAGTTCAGTTACCAGCTGCTCCAGGCCAACGACTACCTCCACCTGTTCCACGCCCGGCGTTGCGAGCTGCAGATCGGCGGCTCCGACCAGTGGGGCAACATCCTCGCCGGGGTCGAGCTGATCCGGAAGGCCACCGGCCACCACGTCCATGCCTTCACCTGGCCCCTGCTCCTGCGCTCCGACGGGCGGAAGTTCGGCAAGAGCGAAGCCGGCGCCATCTGGATCGGCGCCCACCGGACGTCCCCCTACGAGTTCTTCCAGTACTGGATGCAGGTGCCGGACGCCGACGTGCGCCGCTTCCTCTTGCAGCTCACGCTGCTGTCCGTGGAGGCGTGCCACGAGCTCGCCACCGCCCACGAGGGCGCCCCCGACCGCCGGGCGGGGCAGCGCCGGCTGGCCCGGGAGATCACCACCCTCGTGCACGGCCCGGAGGCCGCCGCCGCCGCCGAGGAGGCCAGCGCCATCCTCTTCGGCGGCTCACCCCTGTCGGCCTCCGAGCGGGCCTTCGCCGTGCTGGCCGAGGAGGTGCCGACCTCGGCGGTGGCCCTCGCCGAGCAGCCGCTCCTGGCGGATGTCACGGCGGCGACACCGCTGGCGAGCTCGCTCTCCGACGCCCGCCGGGCCCTGGCCCAGGGGGCCCTCTACGTGAACGGAGAACGGGCTGACGGTGAACGCCGGCTGGGTCCTGACGACCTCCTGCACGGCCGTTGGATCCTCCTACGCAAGGGCAAGCGCACCCACCACCTCCTCGATGCCGGCTGAAACCCCAGGTCAGAGGCCTGCTCGGACGCCAGCCCGGAAATGCGCCGGGGGAGTTGCCGCACGGCCTCGGAACTGGCTAGGGTGTTCCTCCGCCCCACGGAAGTGGTCGTCCCCATCGGGAGCGACCCCAGAGGCACCGGACGCATCCGGCGCCGCCCGAACGGGCCAGTGGCACGAACGTCTCCTTCGGGAGAAGTGTGCCAGCGCAACAGCAGTGCTCCTTGAAAACGGAACAGAGGAAGGTTCAAAAGCGAGTGCGGGCGTCGCGCGCCCCGACCACTTCGGTGGTTGACATCGCGACGTTCAAAAAGCAATTTCGCACCAAAATCCACGGACATCAATTATTTGTCAGCGGACTGGTGCCAGTCGGGGAGGTTTCAGGACCGAACCGGCTCTCCGATCTCGTGACGGTCACTTCGGTGGCCCGATCGCAGATCTCGATGGAGAGTTTGATCCTGGCTCAGGACGAACGCTGGCGGCGTGCTTCATACATGCAAGTCGAGCGGGATCCATCCAGTGGCAACACTGGTGAAGATCTAGCGGCGAACGGGTGAGTAACACGTGAGGAACCTGCCCCAGAGACCGGGATAACCCTCCGAAAGGAGAGCTAATACCGGATACCCCCACCGGATCGCATGGTCTGGTGAGGAAATGGATTCCGCTCTGGGAGGGCCTCGCGGCCTATCAGCTTGTTGGTGAGGTAACGGCTCACCAAGGCTTCGACGGGTAGCTGGTCTGAGAGGACGGTCAGCCACACTGGGACTGAGACACGGCCCAGACTCCTACGGGAGGCAGCAGTAGGGAATCTTGCGCAATGGGCGAAAGCCTGACGCAGCAACGCCGCGTGGGGGATGAAGGCTTTCGGGTTGTAAACCCCTTTCAGCAGGGACGATTGTGACGGTACCTGCAGAAGAAGGACCGGCCAACTACGTGCCAGCAGCCGCGGTAATACGTAGGGTCCGAGCGTTGTCCGGATTTATTGGGCGTAAAGAGCTCGTAGGCGGCTCAGTTAGTCGGATGTGAAAACTCGGGGCTCAACCCCGAGACGCCATCCGATACTGCTGTGGCTTGAATCTGGTAGGGGAGCACGGAATTCCTGGTGTAGCGGTGAAATGCGCAGATATCAGGAGGAACACCGGTGGCGAAGGCGGTGCTCTGGGCCAGTATTGACGCTGAGGAGCGAAAGCGTGGGTAGCAAACAGGATTAGATACCCTGGTAGTCCACGCCGTAAACGTTGGGCACTAGGTGTGGGTCCCTATCGACGGGATCCGTGCCGTAGCTAACGCATTAAGTGCCCCGCCTGGGGAGTACGGCCGCAAGGCTAAAACTCAAAGGAATTGACGGGGGCCCGCACAAGCGGCGGAGCATGTTGCTTAATTCGAGGCAACGCGAAGAACCTTACCTGGGC
>DASXLH010000369.1:0-3882 GCA_036496335.1 Acidimicrobiales bacterium | reverse complement strand
CGCCCGGGTGACGTGGACGAGATGGTGGCCGGCGAGTGACCCGACCGCCAGTTCGTCCACCAGGACGAGCCCGGCGGCCGCGCCGTCGGCCATCGCCACCGCCACCGCCCGGTTGAGAGCAACCACCGGCGTCGGGGTCATCTGGAGGAGTCGGTCGTAGAGACCCGCGATCTGCACCCAGTCCGTCCGGGCCGGGTCCGAGGCCGTGGCATGACAAGCGGCGATGGCCGCCTGCACCTGGTACGGACCGGGTTGACGGCGTCGGAGGGCGGCATCGAGCACGGCGACGCCTTCCTCGATCTCGGCCCCGTCCCACCCCCGTCGATCCTGCGCCTCCAGCGGTACCAGGCCGCCGGTGGCGTCGACCCGACCCGATCGCCGAGCGTCGTGGAGGAGCATGAGCGCCAACAGGCCGGACGCCTCCGGCTCGTCCGGCATCAGCTCGACCAGCATGCGGGCGAGCCGGATCGCCTCGGCGCAGAGGCCGCGACGCAGCAGGTCGGCCCCGGCGCTGGCGCTGTAGCCCTCGTTGAAGAGCAGGTAGATGACCGCCAGCACGGCCCCCGTGCGCTCGGGCAGCTGATGGGCGGGCGGGACCCGGTACGGGATGCCGGCATCGCGGATCTTGCCCTTCGCCCGGACCAGACGCTTGGCCATCGTGGGCTCGGGGACGAGGAAGGCCCGGGCGATCTCGGCGGTCGAGAGTCCCGTCAACGTCCGCAACGTGAGCGACACCTGGGCCTCCATCGAGAGGGCCGGATGGCAACAGGTGAAGATCAGCCGGAGCCGCTCGTCACCGATGCCGCTGTCGTGCCAGGAGCTCCCGTCCAACGGGTCGACCTCGTCGTCGTGGGGCGTGCCCATGGCCACCTCCCGCTCCTTGGCTGCACCCGAACGGGTCCTGCGCAGCCGGTCGACGGCTCGGTTCCTGGCGGTCGTGGTGAGCCAGGCGCCCGGGTTGCGGGGCACCCCGTCCCGCTCCCAACGCTCGAGGGCCCTGGCGAAGGCGTCCTGGGCGCACTCCTCGGCCAAGTCCCAGTCTCCGGTGAACCGGATGAGGGATGCGACGACGCGGCCCCACTCCTCCCGGAAGGCGCGGGCGACCGCGTCGTTCGGATCGGGAGGGGCGGGGCCGGGCATCGCGGGGTCGGACGGCGGGCTACATGTCCCAGATCGGCCGGACCTCGATCGAACCCTGCGTCGCGCCGGGGATCTTGGCGGCGACCTCGATGGCCTCGTCCAGGTTCTCGCACTCGACGACGTAGTAGCCGCCCATCTGCTCCTTGGTCTCGGCGAAGGGCCCGTCGAGCGTCAAGACCTCGCCGTTGCGCACCTGCACCGTGGTGGCCGACGAGGTCGGGTGGAGGCGTTCGCCGCCCTGGAGCACGCCCCGGGCGGCCATCTCGTCGCCGTAGGCCATGTAGCTGGCGGTCATCGCCGTGGCCTCGTCCGGGCTCATCGCCGCCATGGCGCTCTCGTCGGTGCAGATCAGAAGTAGGTACCGCATGGCTCCTCCTCGGTCGGTTCCATCCTTGCGCCTCGAGCCGCGAGCGGATGCTCCGGCTCGTCACTACAACGAACGGGAACCGCCCGAATGGACACCGTCGATGGTCTTTTTCGCTCGGAGGGGACGGCGCCGACGGAACCGGGTAGAGAGGGGCCATGAGCCTTGTCCGGATGATCGCCCGCCCGATGCTCGCCGGCATGTTCATCTACGGCGGCATCGACGCCCTGCGTCACCCGGAGCCGAAGGCCGCCACCGGCGGCGACGTCGCCAAGGCCGTGGCGAGCCTCGTGCCGTTCAAGCTGCCCGAGGATCCGGTGCAGCTGGTGCGCATCAATGGCGCCGTCCAGCTCGGTGCCGGCCTCCTGCTGGCGACAGGCCGGATGCCCCGGATGTCGGCTCTCGCCCTCGCCGGTGCGCTGGCCCCCACCACCGTCGCCGGCCATCGCTTCTGGGAGGCGAAAGATCCTCAGGCCCGGCGGACGCAACGGATCCAGTTCCTCAAGAACGCCTCCATGTTCGGTGGCCTCCTGCTCGCCAGCGTCGACACGGCCGGGAACCCGTCGCTGTCGTGGCGGGCCCGACGGGCCTCGGCCCGAGCCGTGCGTCGGGCCGAGCGCATCGCCGATCAGATGCAGGCGTCTGCCACCCGGGGCCTCGGCCACACCGCCGACGCGCTCCACAGCGTGCGCCCGGCCGGCGCCCACTAAGGAGCCGAGCCGAGGCGCCAGTTCCTGGCGTGTCATGCACCCGATTCGAGGGTGCCGGGGATCCTCAGATGAGGTCGTCGGGCGCCAGATGGAAGCGCTCGGCGAATCGGTCGACGTTGAGGGCCTGACCCTTGACCTCCGAGATCACCCGGGGCCCGGCGATCTCGTCCTGCCCGGGGAACTGCCCGGCGCCGCCGTCGGGGCCGATCGGCACGGCGATCGCCGGGCCCGTCGGGGTGAAGGTCTGCAGCTCACCGCCGTCGATCGTGGCGAGGATGTTGGCCGCGGCCACGGTCGCCTGCCGACCGGCGATGGCCGCCATCTTGGCTGCCCCGCTGGTGATATCGCCCACCGCGTAGACGCGGTCCTGGCCGACGACCTGCATCTGCGGGGTGACCTCGAGGAAGCCATCCGACCGGCGAGCCCCGGCGAGCGAGGCGCCCAGGTAGTCGCTCACCGGGGTGACTCCCCAGCATCGGAACCACACGTCGGCGGTGATCTCACCGCCAGCCTCGGTCGACACCGTGAACGTGCCGTAGGTCCCCGGCTCGGTCGGCGGGATGGAGCGCAGCGGGCTGCCGAGCACGAGCCGAACCCCCAGGGCCACGAGTTGGCGGCGCAGCTCCTCCTTGAGCTCGAGCTTGAAGGTCGGGCCCATGACGTCGTCGGCGAGGTCGTGCAAGGTGATCTGCTTCTCGGGCCACATGTGGTTGATCTCACCGGCCAGCTCGATCCCCACCGGCCCGGCACCTACCAGCAGGACACGATCGGCCTTCTCGAGCGCTTCTCGGGCGTTCGTGTACTTCGCCATGGCGGCGTCGACGTCGTCGAGGTCGCTCTTGGCCGGGAACGGATAGGTGGAGCCGGTGGCCAGGACGACGAAGTCCGCTGTCAGCTCCTCTCCCGAGGCCAGAACCACCCGGCCCGGCTCGACCAACGCCGCCCGACCTCGCACGACGCGGCCCCGGCTGAGGAGCCGGTCGTAGGGGAAGAAGATGCGGGGCAGCCATTCGGCGTTGACGAGGGCGCGCAGCGCGGCGATGGCGTGCACGAAGGTGTCCTTCGGCTCGACGAGCACCACGTCGGCCCGCTCGTCGAGGGCGGCGGCGGCGGCGATGCCGCCGTAGCCGGCCCCGACGACAACGACGCTCGGACGGGGGGGATCCTGGTCGGCCACGACGCTCGCTCCTCGATCTGGGCCGACCCGCCATGGGCGGCCCTCAGCCGACGAGAGTACTTGTGCCGACAACGATTCCCGATCGGAACCATCGTCTAGGGGATGAAGTCCTTGATGGTGGCGGCGAGCTCGACCGGCATGTCGCCCTGGACGCTGTGGCCGGCCTCCTCGAAGCGGACCACCTTCGCCGACGGGAGACGCTTGAGCAGCTCGGCCTCGTCGTCGTCCCGCAGCACCGAGTCCTGACGCATGCCCCGGGCCAGCAGCACCGGCACCTTGATGGCGGCGACCGTGTCGTACATGTCGTCGTAGAGCGTGGTGTCGGGGCCGGCCGCGGGCGTCGGCGGGGTCACGGCCGCCTCCTCCGGCTGGCCGACCCGCCAGCGGGAGTGCCGCCACACCCAACTGCCGTCGTCGAGCTGGACGGCGTTGTGCAGGATGCCCCGCCGCAGCGACGACTCGGAACGGCCGGGATTGTGCTCGATGGTGCG
>DASXLH010000368.1:0-4009 GCA_036496335.1 Acidimicrobiales bacterium | reverse complement strand
GCCGACATCATGGAGTCCGGCATCACGCTGGCCGGCGGCGGGGCGCTCCTGCTCGGCATCACCGAGCGCCTCCACTCCGAGACGGGGATGCCGATCAACGTCGCGGCCAACCCGCTGCAGGCGGTCGCCATCGGGTCCGGGCAGTCGCTCGAGGAATTCGAGGCGCTCAAGGGCGTGCTCTTCTCCGCCACCGGGCATTGATCGTGCCGGCCGGCCGGAACCCGCGTCGCCCTCACCGCCCCTGGCCCCGACCGCAGCGGCCCTGACCCGTGGCGGCCCGTTCGCGGCGGCGCGGGAGCCCCCGCGTCACCCTCATCTTCCTGGTCCTGCTGTCCCTCACCATCATCACCCTCGACTTCCGGGGTGACGGGGGAGGGGCCATCGAGCGCGTCCGGGGGACCACCGCCGACGCCCTGTCGCCGGTCCGGCGCGCCGCCGACACCGTCCTCACGCCGGTGGGCGACGCCTTCAGCGGTGTCACCGGGTACGGATCGCTCCAGCGGCAGAACGACCAGCTCCGCAAGCAGATCGCCCAGCTCCAGGGCCAGCAGTTCGCCAACCAGAACGCCCAGATGGAGCGGGACCAGCTGCTGGCACTGAACGGCCTCCAGGACCAACTCGGGTCGTACCGGCGGGTGACGGCGAGGGTGGTGTCGGCGCCGGTGTCGAACTTCGAGCAGACGATCGAGCTCGACGTCGGCAGCAACCGGGGGGTCGGGGTCGACATGCCGGTGGTCACCGGTGCCGGGCTGGTGGGCCGGGTGGTCGAGGTGTCGGGCAGCCGGTCGGTGGTGCGGTTGATCACCGATCCGGCCTCGTCGGTCGGCGTCCGGCTCGTCACGACAGGTGAGGCCGGCATCGCCGACGGTGAGGGGCCTCACCGCGACCTGAGCGTGAGCTACGTGAGTGCCGACTCCGCCGTCACGGTCGGTGAGCTGCTGGTCACGAGCGGGCTGGCCGGCGGGAGCGACCTCTACCCGGCCGGCATCCCGGTCGGCAAGGTCCACACCGCCACCCAGGTCGAGGGCGAGCTCGACAAGCGGATCCGGATCGTGCCGGTGGCCGACCTCGATCACCTCGTGTTCGTCCAGGTGGTGATCACCCGGTGACGACGGTCGTCCGCCTGCCTCCCGTGTTGCTGGTGGCGGTCGTCCTCCACACCGCCGTGGTGCCCCACTTCCGGGTGTTCGGCGTGGCCGCCGACATGCTCGTCCTGGTGGCGGTGGCGGCGGGTGTCGCCGGTGGGCCGGAACGGGGCGCCGCCGTCGGCTTCGTCTGCGGCCTGTTGGCCGACTGCTTCTTGCAGACGCCCTTCGGCCTCAGCGCCCTGGTGCTGACCCTCGTGGCCTGGGCCGTCGGGGGGCTGCAGACCCGCATCGTCCATGCCATCTGGTGGATCCCCATGCTCACGATGGGGGCGGGCGCGGCCGCGGCGGTCGTCCTGTACGCGATCCTTGGTGCGGTGATGGGTGAGAGTCAGTTGATCTCCACCCGTCTGCTGGTGATCGCCGCCGTCGTCGGCGTGATCGACGGGCTGCTCGGCCCGCTGGTGGTACGGGTCATGCGCTGGGTGTTCGACGTCGACCCGCGGGGCGCCGTCGTGCTGGGCCCCCGGTGACGGGCGACTCGCCCCGCCTGCGACTCGCCGTCATCGGGATCATCGGGATCTCGCTGTTCACGGCCCTGGTGGCGCGCATGTGGTACCTGCAGGTGCTGGCCTCACCCAGCCTGAAGCTGCAGGCCCAGGAGAACTCGGTCCGCACCGTGCTGGAGCCGGCACCCCGGGGCCGGATCCTCGACCGCAACGGCGTGGTCATGGTCGGCAACCGGGCGTCGAACGTCGTGGCTATCGACCGGCTGAAGTTGGCCGGGTTCACCAAGGCCCAGCGGTCGGCACTGCTCGACAAGCTCTCCCAGGTGCTGTCCGTCTCGGTCCCCGACCTCGAGAAGCGCCTCGCCAGCCAGCAGGTGAGCCCCTACACCCCGGTGCCGATGGCCCAGGACGTCGACGAGACGAAGATGGTCGTCCTGCGCGAGCGCCAGGACGAGTTCCCCGGGGTGGTGGCACAACGGGTGGCGGTGCGGACCTACCCCTTCGGCAGCCTGGGCGCCCATCTCCTCGGTTACGTCGGGGAGATCAGCCAGACCGAGCTGGCCAAGGCGGGATCCACCTACGCCCTCGGCGACAAGGTCGGTAAGGACGGGGTGGAGAAGACCTACGAAACCGAGCTGCGGGGGACGCCGGGGGAGGAGCAGATCGAGGTCGACCGGCAGGGTCGCCCGATCCGGGTCGTCGCCTCCAAGCCGCCCGTGCAGGGTCTCGACGTGCGGCTCTCGATCGACGTCAACGTCCAACAGGCGGCGGAGACCGCACTGGCCGAGGGGTTGGCGGCGACCCGTGGTCACCTCTTCAAGGACGACCGCAAGCCGCTGGTGGCCGACGCCGGGTCGGTGGTCGCACTTGACGTCAAGGAGGGCAGCGTGCTGGCCCTGGCGTCGTACCCGACCTTCGACCTCCCGGGGTTGGCCGACGGGATCAGCGACGAGGAGGCCGCCGTCCTGTTCCCCAAGGACCAGAGCAAGGCCGCGCCGTTCCTCGACCGGGCCATCGCGGGCGTGTACCTGCCGGGCTCGACCTGGAAGCTCGTGACCGCCGACGCCGCACTGAGCACGGGCCTGATCACGGCCAACACCACGGTCAACGACACCGGTCAGTACACGATCCCGGGGGACTGCACCGGCAACGGCTGCCGCAAGCGCAACGCCGGTGGTGCCTCCTACGGGCTCGTCGACGTCCGCAAGGCGCTGGCCGTCTCCAGCGACGTGTTCTTCTACAAGCTGGGCGGCGACTTCTGGCAGCAGCGGGCGAAGTACGGGGACAACCCGATGCAGACCGTGGCCGCCTCTCTCGGCTTCGGCGCCGACACGGGCGTGCCGCTGCCGGGCGAGGTCAGCGGCCGGGTGCTCACCAAGGCCTCGAAGAACGCCCTGGCCGCCCAGAACAAGCTCCTGGCCACGCCGGGGTGGTACGCCGGCGACAACGTCAACACCGCCATCGGGCAGGAGACGATGCAGGTCACCCCGATCCAGCTGGCCAACGCCTATGCCACCTACGCCAACGGCGGCACGCTCTACGCGCTCAACATCGCCCTCGACATCCAGAAGGCGAATGGCGAGATCGTCAAGCAGATCGACCCGCGGGTGGCATCCCACGTCGACATCCCGCCCGCGGTCCGTCAGCCCATCGTCGACGGGCTCACCCGGGTGGTCAGTGACCCGAAGGGCACCGCCTACAACGCCTTCCAGGGCTTCCCGCTGTCGAAGTGGGGGATCGCCGGGAAGACGGGGACGGCGCAGGCGGAGAAGCGTCAGGACGACGCCCTCTTCGTCGGCTGGGGCCCCACGGCCGATCCGCACTACGCCGTCTCGGTGGTGATGGAGCAATCCGGCTTCAGCGCCACGTCGGCGGCCCCGGTGGCCCGTCGGGTGTTCGGCGTGATCTCCGGTCTCGAGACCCAGGGAACGGCCAAGTACACCCCCGTGAACGGGACGGGCGAATGAGCACGGTCTTGCCGGGCAACCCGGCCTCCAACCTCCGCCGTGACCCGACGGCGCCGTGGCGCCATGTCGACTGGGTCCTGATCGGTGCGACGTTGGCGGTGGCCCTGCTCGGGGTGGTGATGGTCTACAGCGCCACCCGCAGCCAGGCCGGATCGACGGGCACGTCGAGCTTCTACCTGGTGCGCCAGACGGTCTTCGTCATGATCGGCATCGTCCTGGCCGTGGTCGTGACCTTGATCGACTACCGGCACCACCAGCACCTGTCCGTCGTGTTCTACCTCGGCGGGCTCTTCCTCCTGTTGGCCGTGCTGTCGCCGTTGGGGACGATCGTCAATGGGGCACGGTCGTGGTTCGCCCTGGGCTCGTTCCAGGTGCAGCCGGCCGAGTTCGCCAAGCTGGCCGTGATCATCCTGCTGGCGGCCATCTGTTCGACGTCGCGCGGCACCGA
>DASXLH010000367.1:0-12285 GCA_036496335.1 Acidimicrobiales bacterium | reverse complement strand
CCCTCCAAGGGCGGCCCGGGTGGCGTCGACGGGACCGGTGGCGGCGCGGGAGGAGCGACGGCCGTGATCTGGATCGATGGTGCCCTGGTGGACGACGACGCGGCGTCGGTGTCGGCCCTCGACCATGGCATCACCGTCGGCGACGGCGTCTTCGAGACGCTCAAGGTCGTCGGCCGTCGGCCCGTCGCCCGCCGCCGCCACCTCGACCGCCTCGCCCGCTCGGCCACCACGATGGGCTTCGAGCTCCCCGACCGCGGCGTCCTCGAGCGGGCCCTCGACGAGGTCGTCGCCGCCAACGACCTGGCCGACTGCCGGCTGCGCCTCACCGTCACGACCGGAGCCGGACCGCTAGGCTCCGGGCGCGCGCCCTCGACCCCGACGGTCCTCGCCGCCGTCGCACCGCTCGAGCCGGTGGCGCCGACGACCGACGTGATCACCGTCCCGTGGGTCCGCAACGAGCGGAGCCCGCTGGCAGGCGTCAAGTCGACCTCCTACGGCGAGAACGTGATCGCGCTGGCGAGAGCACGGGCCGCAGGGGCCTCGGAGGCGATCTTCGCCAACACCCGGGGGGAGCTGTGCGAGGGCACCGGCAGCAACGTCTTCGTGGTCGTCGACGGTGAGGTCGTCACCCCACCGTTGGCCTCGGGGTGTCTGGCTGGCATCGCCCGCGAGCTCGTCCTGGAGTCGAGCATCGTCTCCGAGCGCCCACTGCCGCTCGAGGTCCTGGCCCGCGCCGACGAGGTCTTCCTGACCTCGTCCATCCGCGACGTGCAGGCCGTCGCCTCGGTCGACGGACGCGCCCTCGTGGCCCCCGGGCCGCGCACGAAAGCGGCCAGCGCGGCCTACGCGGCGCGGCTCGACATCTCCCTCGACCCCTGAGGCCCCGGCCCCCCGAGCCACGCCGTCACCAGCCGCGGACCCTCAGGGGGTGCGTCAGCGCAGGTGCACGACGTCACCGACGGCCACCACCGTGCGGGACCGGCCGTCGTCGACCACGAGGTGCCCCTCCTCCGTGAGGTCGACGGCCGTGCCGGTGCTATCGGTTCCCGTCCACTCCACCCGGACCCGTCGGCCGAGCGTGACGCAGCCGGCCCGATGATCCCGGGCCAGCGCCACCCGCCCCTCCGCGCTCGTCAGCTGGTCGAGCCTGGGGGCCAACGCCGCCAGCCAGGCGTCGAGGACCTCGTCCAGGGCGATGCCGCCGTCGTCGGCGCCGGCCGGTGACGCCGTCTCGTCCATCTCGTGGTTCAGCGCGGTGGCCGTGGCCGCCAGCTCGTCCGGCATCGGGCGGGGCCAGCGCACGTTGAGGCCCATTCCCACCACCAACGCGTCGAGGCGGTCGCCGGTCACCAGCGACTCCGTGAGCAACCCGGCCAACTTGCGATCGCCGACCACGAGGTCGTTCGGCCACTTGATGCCGGGTCGGACCCCCGCGACCGTGGCGCAGGCCTCCACCCCGGCGAGCGCGGCGCACACCGTGGCGAGGTGGGCCTCACCCGGCTGCAGCTCGGGCCGGAGCAGCACCGACACCAGCAGGGAGGAACCGCGGGGTGCCTCCCACACGCGGCCGAGCCGACCCCGGCCGGATGTCTGCTCGTCGGCGACCAGGACCACGCCGGCAGGCGCTCCGCCACCGGCGCGGCGGAGCAGCTCGGCGTTGGTCGAATCGACCGAGACCACCCGCTCCACCGGTCCGAGCGGCCCGCTCACCGGTCGCCCCGCCCCGCGCCGGCCGGGCACCCGGCCCCGCCCGGCTGGTGGCTCTCCGGCCGGCTGCACGTGGCGGTTACCGCCCCGGTGCGCACGATCTGGAACGATACGCACCACCATGCTGACCAAGGTCCTCATCGCCAACCGGGGCGAGATCGCCGTCCGGGTCATCCGCACCTGCCGGGAGCTCGGCATCGCGACCGTGGCCGTGTACTCCGAGCTCGACCGCGACGCCCTCCACGTGCGCCTCGCCGACGAGGCCTACGCCCTCGGCGGACAGACGGCCGCGGAGAGCTACCTCAACACCGAGCGCATCCTCGACGCCATCCGCAGCAGCGGCGCCGACGGGGTGCACCCCGGCTACGGGTTCTTCTCCGAGAACACCGATTTCGCCCGGGCGATCACCGCCGAAGGGGTGGCCTTCATCGGCCCGCCCCCCGGAGCCATCGAGGTCATTGGCGACAAGATCTCGTCCCGGATCGCGGCGGAAGAGGCCGGCGTGGCCGGCGTGCCGGGTGACAACGCCGTCCTCACCGATCCGGCCCAGGTGGTCGCCTTCGGCGAGACCCACGGCTGGCCGGTGGCCATCAAGGCGGCCTACGGGGGTGGCGGCCGCGGCATGCGGGTCGTGCAGTCGGCGGGGGAGGCGGCCGAAGCCCTCTCGTCGGCCATGTCGGAGTCGCTCAAGGGCTTCGGACGCGACGAGTGCTACGTCGAGCGATACCTCACGTGGCCCCGCCACGTCGAGATGCAGATCATCGGCGACACCCACGGGAACATGGTCTGGATCGGCGAGCGCGACTGCTCGGCCCAGCGCCGGCACCAGAAGCTGGTGGAGGAGAGCCCGGCGCCGGCCTTCCCCGACGAGATCCGCCAGGCCATGGGCGAGGCGGCCGTGAAGGTGGCCCGCGCCTGCGGCTACTACAACGCCGGCACGGTCGAGTTCCTCTTCCAGGACGGCGAGTTCTTCTTCCTGGAGATGAACACCCGGCTGCAGGTCGAGCATCCCGTGACGGAGGCGATCTCGGGGATCGACCTCGTGGCCGAGCAGCTGCGGGTGGCCGCCGGCGAGACCCTCTCCTTCACCCAGGACGACATCGACCGCCGTGGCCACGCCATCGAGGTGCGGGTCAACGCCGAGGACCCGGCCGGAGGCCGGTTCCTGCCCTCCCCCGGTCCCATCACCAAGCTGACCGTGCCGAACGGCCCCTTCACCCGCTGGGACGCCGGCTACGAACCCGGCGACGAGGTGAGCCAGTACTACGACAACCTGGTCGGCAAGCTCGTGGTCTGGGGACGCGACCGGGAGGAGGCCCGCCACCGGATGCTGCGGGCGCTCGACGAGATGGTGGTGGAGGGCATCGCCACCACCATCCCGGCCCACAAGGCGATCCTCTCCCACCCGGACTGGGCCGCCGCCGAGCACTCCACCAAGTGGGTCGAGGAGCGCCTCGACCTGAGCGGCGTCTCGTCGCCGGTCACGACCCCGGGCGCCGACGGTGCCGAGCCGAAGGTCCGCCGCGACGTCGATGTCGAGGTCAACGGCAAGCGGTTCTCGGTCGCCATGTGGGTCCCGGAGTCGGCCATGGCCGTCGGCAGCGCGCCGGCCGCAGGAGCGCGCCGTCCCCGGGCGGCGGCGTCTGGGGGCGGCCTCGCCGCCGCCGGCTCGGGCTCGATCACCGTGCCGATGCAGGGCACGATCGTGAAGGTGCTGGTGGCGGTGGGTGACCAGGTCGAGGCCGGTCAGGCGGTGTGCGTCCTCGAGGCGATGAAGATGGAGAACCACATCAACGCCGAGACCTCGGGCGAGGTCAAGGAGGTGCGGGTCGAGCCGGGTCAGTCGGTCGGGGCCGGCGACGTGGTGGTGGTCATCGCCTGACGACCCCCGCCGGGTCGGTCGTCAGGCCACCTCGGTGCCGAGATCCATCGATCCCGGCGCGGGACCCGACTGTCGCTCGTCCTGCGGCGCGACGTCGTCGTGCACGTCGCTCGCCCGGCCCACCGTCGTCGTGCCGGTGACGGCCGGCGTCGGCATGGCCGTGTCGGTCGTCGCCGGGCCTCTGGTAACCCTGGCGCCCCCCACCGAACCGAGCGGTCCCACACCGGTCGCCGCCAATCCCCTCGCCGCCAGCAGGGCGATGCCCTGGAGGAGGCTCCGCTGCTCGGCGTCGAGCTCCCATCCACGGTCGACGCCGAGGCGGAGGCGGTCACCGGAGCGGACCACGAAGTGCTCGGCCTCGACGTCGGCGAGGCCCCGCGAGTCGTCGTCGGCGAGGGCCTGGCCGAGGAGGAGGGAGCGCTCGATGTCGCGAGGCCCGGCCAGGCGCACCACCGTCGGCCCGTCGGCGGCGGCCCGGGCGATGCCCACCACCGAGTGGGTGGCCACCGCCGCCGCCAGCTGCAACGCCGTCTCCACCAGGGCCGCCTGGTCCGGTGACGCGTGCCGCCGGGACGGGTGCTGGTCGCCCTCGTCCGGATCGTCGAGGTAGGCGTCGAGCAGCTCCGTCAGGCTGCGACCCATCGCCGGGCGGCTCGTGGGAGTGGGGCGCCCGGTCGGTGACACTTCGAGCGACCCTAGCCAGCTCCTCCAGTGGGAACGGCGCCGGCTCGGGCCGGAACGGCCCAACTCTTCGACAAGGGCGTCAGGGTGCCGGTCGGAGCCTCACTCGGCGGCGTCGGCGAGGGCCTCCGCCAACGACGGGTGCACCAGCAGGCTCTCCACGATGTCGGCCACCTTGAGCCCCGCGGTGACGGCCAAGGCGATCACGGAGATGAGCTCGGCGGCGTGCCGCCCGACGATCGACCCGCCGAGGACGACCCCGGTGGCCGGGTCGGAGAGGATCTTCACGAACCCCCGGGAATCGCCGTCGATGAGTGCCTTGGCCGAGGCCGAGAACGGGACCTTGGTCACCCGGATCTTGCGGCCCTCGGCGAAGGCGTCGGCCTCGGCCAAGCCGACGTCGGCGATCTCGGGCTCGGTGAAGATCGCCGATGCCGCCTTGTCGTAGTCGAGGTGACGGTGCTCGAGCGTGTGCAGGCCCATCACGTGCTCGGCGACCTTACGGCCCTGCATCGCCGCCACCGAGGAGAGGGGCAGCTTCCCCGAGAGATCGCCGGCGGCGTAGATGTGGGCGACGTTGGACTGGCAGTGGTGGTTGATGGGGATGTAGCCGGCCCCGTCGACCTCTACGCCGGCGGCCTCGAGCCCGAGGTTCTCGCTGTTCGGCACCGACCCGATGGCGAGCAGGGCGTGCGACCCGGCCACGTGCCGGTCGTCGTGGCAGCGGACGACGACGCCGTCGTCGTCCCGCTCGATGGCGACGGCCCGCGCCCCCTTCAGGAGCGAGACGCCGCGGTCCTCGAAGTTCTCCTCGAGGGCGGCGGCCACCTCCGGGTCCTTGTAGGGCAGGACGTGTTGGCGGCTGACGAGGAGGCTGACCTTGCTGCCCAGGGCGGTGAAGAGGTGCACGAACTCGACGCCGGTCACGCCCGACCCGATCACCACCAGGTGGGACGGGAGCTCCTTGGGGGGATAGGCCTGCCGGGTGATGAGGACGCGGTCGCCGTCGACGGCGGCCCAGTCGGGGATCCTCGGTCGGCTCCCGGTCGACAGGAGGATCGAGTCGGCATGGATCTCCTCGTCGCCCTCCTCGGTCTGCACCAAGACCGTGTGCGGGTCGCGCAGCGAGGCGGTCCCGTGGATCATGCGCACGCCCTGGCTGGACAAAAGTCCCGTGATCGAGCGGTTGAGGCGGGCCTCGATGCCCCGGTTGCGCTCCCGCAGGGCCTCGAAGTCGAGCGTCGCCTCCAGGGACGTGAGGCCCATGCCCTGGGCCTGATGGGCCAGCGACATCGCCCCGCCCGTGGCGATCATCGCCTTGGAGGGGATGCAGTCCCAGAGGTGGGCCGCGCCCCCCACGATGTCGCGCTCGATCATGGTGACGGTGGCCCCCATGCGGGCCGCGTGGGTGGCGGCGGTGTTGCCGGCCGGGCCCCCGCCGATGATCACGAAGGAGTGCGCCACGTCGAAAGGCTACTGAGCCGGCACGCCCAGCCCGACCGGCCCAGCTGCGGGACCGCTCACAGGCTGGGGAGGGCCAGGGTGACGGTGGTCCCGTGACCGGGGCCGCTGTCGCAGATCACGGCGCCCCCGTGCAGCCGCGCCACCGTGCGCACGATGGCGAGGCCGAGCCCGAGGCCGCCGACGTTGCGGGTCAGCGGTGAGTCGCCCTGGGTGAACTCCTCGAAGCAGGCCGCCACGACCGGCGGGCTCATGCCCGGCCCGTCGTCCGCCACCGAGAGCAGGAGGTCGCCGTCGACCCGGTGGGCGGAGACGACGACGGCGGGGTGTGGGCCGGCGAAGCGGGCGGCGTTGTCAAGCAGCTCGTCGAGGGCGAGCGCGACCACCGCCCGGTCGAGGGGCACGATCCCCGCACCGCCGGCGTCCACCACCGGATCGAGCTCGGTCGTGCGCCAGCGGGCGACGGTGCGTTGGACGAGCTCCTCGACCTCGACCGCCTCGAGCGTCGCCTCCACCCGACCGGAGCCGAGCAGCGTGTAGGCGGTGAGCTGGTCGACCACGCGGTCGAAGCGGTCCACGGCATCCGCGATCAGCTCCCCGAAGTGCCTGACTTCCTCCTGCGGTACGTCCCGCCTCGCCAACAGGCGGGCGAAGCCCTTGACGGAGGTGAGCGGGGTGCGCAGCTCGTGACCGATGAGAGACCGGAGGCGGTCGGTGGCGGCGTCCTCCAGGGCGGCGGGAGGCGTCGCGGGGGCGAGGACGTGCCGGATCCGCACGCACTCGTCGCCGGCGGCGGCAAGCTCGGTCTCGGGACTCACCGTCTCGGGACCGGCGGCATCGGGATCCACGACCTTGGCCGTATCCGGCCCGAGATCCCCCGACGCCACCTCGCGGGAGGCGGGATGGAGGTGGTCCTCGGCGAGCCAGCCGTCGCGGAGCAGGATGTCGTCGGCCATGTCGGCCTCGTTCCGATGGATCGTGACCACGGTGCGCCAGGAGCGGCACCGGCGGCGGGATCACCCGCCGCATCGAAGACATCGGTCGGTTTCGGTGCCTTCCGTAGAGAAAGTTGCGCCCGCCGGAGGGCAACCGGCGGCCGTCAGCGGCTTGGCCGGTACTCCCCGAACACGTCCCGCAGGGCGTCGGACACCTCGCCGAGGGTCGCCTTGGCCGCCAGGGCCTCCCGCATCGGGTGCAGCAGGTTCTGCGAACCCCGCGCCGCCGCCCGGACGTCGTCGAGCAGGGCGGTGATCTGGTCGTTCGAGCGTCCCTCCCCCGCCTTCAGGCGCCGGACCCGTTCGGCCTGGGCCACCTGGAACTCAGGGTCGATCGGGAAGACGTCGTTTGGCTCGGGCTCCTCCTCGACGTAGCGGTTGACGCCCACGATGACCTTCTCGCCGTCGTCGATCGCCTTCGTGTAGGTGAAGGCGGCGTCCTCGATCTCGTCCATCTGGTAGCCGGCCTCGATGGCCGAGACGGCGCCGCCCATCGAGTCGATCGTCTCGATGTAGCGCCAGGCCAGCGCCTCGATCTCGTCGGTCAACGCTTCGATGAAGTAGGAGCCGGCCAGCGGGTCGGGCGTGTCGACCACCCCCGACTCCGAGGCCACCACCTGCTGGGTCCGCAGCGCCAGGCGGGCCGATCGCTCGGACGGGAGGCTCAGGGCCTCGTCGAAGCCGTTGGTGTGCAGGCTCTGCGTCCCACCCAGCACCGCCGCCAGGGCCTGGAGCGCCACCCGGATGATGTTGACCTCGGGCTGCTGCGCGGTGAGGGTCGATCCGCCGGTCTGGGTGTGGAACCGCAGCAGCGCCGACTTCTCGCTCTTGCAGGCGAAGCGCTCGGTCATGATCGTGTGCCACATGCGCCGGGCGGCGCGGAACTTCGCCACCTCTTCGAAGAAGTTGTTGTGGCCGTTCCAGAAGAACGAGAGCCGGGGCGCGAAGTCGTCGACGTCGAGCCCGGTCTCGATGGCCGCTTCGACGTAGGCGATGGCGTTGGCCAGGGTGAAGGCGATCTCCTGGACCGCCGTGGAGCCGGCCTCACGGATGTGGTAGCCCGAGATCGAGATCGTGTTCCACTGCGGGATCCGCTCGGTGCAGTAGGCGAACAGGTCGGTGATGAGCCGCATCGACGGGCGGGGCGGGTAGATGTACGTCCCCCGGGCGATGTACTCCTTCAGGAGGTCGTTCTGGACGGTGCCACCGATCTTGTCGGAGGCGACGCCGTTCTCGTTGGCCACCAACTCGTAGAGCAGCATCAGGATGGGCGCGGTCGAGTTGATGGTCATCGACGTCGTGACCTTGTCGAGCGGCATCCCGTCGAGCAGCACCCGCATGTCGTCGAGGGAGTCGATGGCGACGCCGACCTTGCCGACCTCGCCCTCGGCCCGGGCGTTGTCGGAGTCGTAGCCGATCTGGGTGGGCAGGTCGAAGGCGCACGACAACCCGGTCGACCCGTTGGCCAGGAGGTACTTGAACCGCTCGTTGGTGGCGGCGGCGGTGCCGAAGCCCGAGTAGGGGCGGATCGTCCACGGCCGGCCGCGGTACATCGACGGGTACACGCCCCGCGTGAACGGCGGCTTGCCGGGGTCGCCCAGCCGCTCGGCGTAGTCCCAGCCCTCCAGGTCACCCGGCCCGTAGAGCCCCTTGATCTCGATCCCGGAGTCGGTCACGCGGCGGTCATCAGCCATAGCGGCAGGTTACGAGCCCGCTCGGTCGGGCGACGAACGTGGCGAGCTGACGGCGTCAGCCAGCAGAAGCCCAGGTCGCGACGTCGAAACCATTCGACTCCCGAATCATTCGTCTGTATGATCGAATCCCATGAAGACCAAGCAGTTCGGCGCGGGAAGCACCGGACGGGAGCGGGGCGGACCGCTCGCTGGCGGCCAGCTCGCAGTGGGGCTCGACGCCGAGGCGTTCGGGGCACTCGCCGGCCGCACGTTGGCCCGGCTGGCGAAGCAGGTCGAGTGGGCCCTCGGCCCCTTCGAGCTCACCCTGCCGCAGTACCGCCTCCTGGCCCTGCTCGCCGACGGGGCGGCCATGTCGTCCGCCCTCGCCGAGCGTCTGGCGGTCAAGCCCCCCACCGTCACGTCGGTGGTCGACGGGCTGGTCGCACGTGGCCTGGTCGAGCGTCATCCCGACCCGAACGACCGGCGCCGTCTGCCACTGGCGCTGTCCGAGGAGGGCGCCGCCCTCGTCCGGAGGGCGAACGCGGCCGTCGGCCAGCGGCTCTTCGACCTGCTGGGCGCGGGTGACGAGCCGGGCGACCCGTCACAGGCCGAAGAGAGCCTGGTCACCTGGCAGCGCGGCCTCGACGCCCACCTCGCCCGACTCGGGGCCGAGAAGCCAAACGCCGAGAAGCTCGACGGCCAGAAGGTCACCGCCTGATGACGGCGGTCGAGCCCGACCGGGTCGCGCCGCTCGAGGGGTCCTTCGGCGTCGACAGCAACGGATGGCACGATCCCATCGAGGGATCGCCGTTCGTCCCCCCGCTGCCGGTGGCCCGCTACGAACGGCCCAAGGCCGCCATCAGGACCGACCAGGAGCTGTCGTGGCTCCGGCGGGCGATGCCGATCGTCAAGGCCCACAAGTGGATGTTCGGCCTCTCCCTCGGCTGCTCGCTGGTGGCCCTGATCATCCAGGTCATCATCCCGGCGGTTCTCGCCGTAGCCATCAACAAGGCCATCGGGCCCACAAAGACCTCTCCCATCGAGGGCTACGTCGCGCTCATCATCGGGTTGGCGCTCGTGCGCGGCGCCTTCAACTACGTCGGTCGCCTCAATCTCTACCGGACCGCCTACCGGATCGAGTACGACCTCCGGAACATCGTCTACGACCACCTGGCCAAGCTGTCGTTCTCGTTCTACGACCGGGTGCAGTCGGGCTACATCATCTCCCGCGCCAACTCCGACATCCGTTCCGTGCAGATGTACCTGGCGTTCGCGCCCAGCATCATCCTCCAGTGCGGCATCGCGCTGGTGGCCTTCGTCGCCATGGCGGTGATCAACCTCCCCCTGGCCATCGTGGCGCTGTCGCCCATGCCGTTCGTGGTGCTGGCCGGCATCAAGATGCGCCAACGGATCTTCCCGGTGTCGTGGCTGT
This sequence comes from Acidimicrobiales bacterium, assembly GCA_036496335.1. Taxonomy (GTDB): domain Bacteria; phylum Actinomycetota; class Acidimicrobiia; order Acidimicrobiales; family CADCSY01; genus JAEKLB01. Next base: position 2,454 of record DASXLH010000367.1, on the reverse strand, counting down.
GGCAGGCCCGCCTGGCCGAGGTCGCCAACATCGTCAACGAGAACACCAACGGCGTCCGGGTCGTCAAGTCCTTCGCCGCCGAGCAGGACCAGCTGACCAAGCTCGACGAGGCGGCCCGGGGCGTGCAGTGGGCCAACGTGAAGGACTCCCAGGTCCGGGCGACCTGGGCTCCGCTGCTGGAGAACATCCCTCGCCTGGGCAGCGCCCTCCTGCTCTTCTACGGCGGCTGGCTGGTGATCAACGGGCACGAGTCGCTCGGCACGATCGTCGCCTTCAGCCAGTACATCCTGATGCTGCAGACGCCGTTCCGGTCGCTCGGGATGCTGATGATGATGGGCCGGCGGGCGGCCGCATCTGCCAGTCGCATCTACGAGATCCTCGACGAGCAGCCCGAGATCGTCGACCGGCCCGGTGCCGTCGACCTGGTCGAGTGCCTCGGCGATGTCGACTTCGACGACGTGCACTTCGACTACCCGAACGGCACGCCGGTCCTGCACGGGCTCGACCTGCACCTTCGCCCGGGCGACACGGTGGCCCTGGTCGGCCGCACCGGCACGGGCAAGTCGACCGTGGCCCGGCTGATCTCCCGCTTCTACGACGTCACCGACGGGGCCGTCCGGGTCGACGGTCACGACGTGCGCGACCTCACCCAGGTGAGCCTGCGCCACCACATCGGCATCGTCCTCGACGAGCCGTTCCTCTTCTCGGAGTCGGTGCGCAACAACATCGCCTACGGCAAGCCCGACGCCCCCCTCGACGACATCGTGGCGGCGGCCAAGGCGGCCGGGGCCCACGACTTCATCCTCGACCTCGAGGACGGCTACGACACCGTCGTCGGCGAGCGGGGCTACACCCTCTCGGGCGGCCAGCGGCAGCGCATCGCCATCGCCAGGACCCTGCTCATCAACCCGCCGATCCTGATCCTCGACGATGCCACCTCGGCCATCGACGTCCAGGTCGAGCAGCAGATCCACGACGCCCTGCGCACCCTCATGCAGGGCCGCACCACGCTGATCATCGCCCACCGGCTGTCGACCATCAGCTTGGCCGACCGCGTCGTCCTCCTCGAGGGCGGGCGCATCGTGGCCGAAGGCACCCACAGCGACCTCTTGGCCAACGAGCCGCGCTACGGCGCCATCCTCGCCCAGGCGCTCGCCGACGATGAGGAAGTGGTCTGATGGCCTGGGGCGGCGGTGGCATGTTCGGCGGCGGCGCCGGCAACCCGGGCGGCGGGGCGGCCAACGCCAACTCGGCCAATGCGGCCAACGGTCTCCCGTTCGCCGGCATCCCCGACGAGCTCCGGGAGGGGGTGGAGAAGCTCACGGCCACCGAGCCAGACCACGGCAAGTCGACGGCGGTGTTCAGCCACCGCAACCAGGACCACCGGCCTCTCGCCCTGCGACGGATGTTCGGCGCCCACTGGCGGAAGGTCATCGTCGCCGGCGTCATGGTCGCCATCGAGGCGGTCACCCTCCAGGCCGGCCCGGTCCTGACCCAGATCGGCATCGACAAAGGCATCAAGCTCAACGACTGGTCGGTGATCGCCTGGTGCGGAACCCTCTTCGTGGTGGCGGTCCTCGCCACGATGGCCGCCTCGAGCGTCCGGGTCCGGCTCACCGGGCGGCTCTCCGCCGACGTGATGCAGGACCTGCGGGTGCGGATCTTCACCCACCTGCAGCGCCTCTCGCTCGACTACTACACGGACGAGAAGGCGGGCGTGATCATGACCCGCATGACGAGCGACGTGGAGAACCTCCAGGTGCTCGTGCAGGACGGCCTCGTCCAGTTCGCCGTGCAGGGCCTCACGATGCTCGTCATCACCGCGATCCTCTTCTATTACAACGTGACGTTGGCGCTCATCACGATCCTTCTGATCGTGCCCCCGCTTACGGGTCTGTCCCTGTGGTTCCGTTCCGCCTCCGACCGGGGCTTCGCCCGGGTCCGCGACGGCATCGCCGGCGTGCTGTCGGATCTGTCCGAAAGCCTGTCCGGCGTGCGGGTGGTCGCCAGCCACAACCGCCAGCCCCGCAACATCGTCAACCACCGCAACGTCGTCGGTGTCTACCGCGACGCCAATGACTACACCGCCCGCCTGACCGCCGTCTACGGGCCGGGCACCGAGGTCATGGGCTTCGTCGGCCAGGCGATCATCCTGCTCATCGGCGGGCGGATGGTCGACACCGGCTCGCTCTCGGTCGGCGAGCTGGTGGCGTTCATCCTGTTCCTCAACCAGTTCTTCGCCCCGATCCAGCAGCTGGTCCAGCTCTACAACACCTACCAGCAGGGTCAGTCGTCGGTCACCAAGCTGCGCGAGCTGCTGGCCACCGACCCCAGCGTCCCCGAGAAGGAGGACGCCGAGGTCCTCCCTCCCATCTCCGGCGACGTCGTGCTCGACCGTCTCTCCTTCGCCTACAACCCCCTCCTGCCGGTGTTGAGGGACGTCGACCTGCACAT